>CAUQMN010000114.1:0-5097 GCA_963518765.1 uncultured Campylobacter sp. | reverse complement strand
GCCACAGAGAGGGCACGCTAGAAGAGTACGAGATGATTTTCGGCAAAGAAATTTACGCGGAGATTAGCGCCAAAGGCGAAGTATGCGACCACGACTCGAAAAAAGACGAAATGAGCTATCTGGGCGAGTCCAAAAACGGCACGCAGATGTATCTAAACAAAATCGTAGCGGAAGCAAAAAAAGTGATCGTCATAGGCTCGGTCGAGCCGCACTATTTCGCAGGCTACACGGGCGGACGAAAGGCGTTTTTACCAGGCGTCGCCAAATACGAAACCATCGAGCAAAACCACAAACTAGCCCTTAGTGCCGACGCTCAGGCGCTGCGCTTAGAGGGCAATCCCGTGCATGAAGATATGATCGACGCGATGAAAGTTCTTGCGCACATCGACGTTTTTTCGATCCAGACGGTGCTTGATAGCGAGCACGGCGTATATTACGCAAGCGCGGGAGACCTCAACGACAGCTTTTACGACTGCGTGAAAAAGGCCGACGAGGTTTTTTGCGTAAATATCCCGCGCAAAGCAGATATCGTGATCTCGGTCGCGCCCTACCCTATGGACGTCGATCTTTATCAGGCGCAAAAAGCCCTAGATAACGGCAAACTGGCGCTTGCTAAGGACGGGATTTTGATAATGGTCGCAAAGTGCCGCACCGGCATCGGCCCAAAGCCGTTTTTTAACCTAATGGCGTCCGCGCCGACTCCGCAAGAGGTGCTGGAAAAAATTTCAAACGAATTTCACCTAGGCTATCACAAGGCCGCCAAAATGGCCGAAATCTCGCTCTGGGCGCAGACCTGGGCGGTGAGCGAGCTTAGCGACGATGAGATGCGAGCCGTGCACCTAAAACCGTATCATGATTTGCAAAAGGCCCTAGACGACGCGCTAGCGCAAAAAGGCGCGGACGCGGGGATCATCATCTTGCCGTTTGGCTCGATGACCGTGCCTAAGGTTTAAGCTTGGCGAAATTTCTTTACTACGACGTGAGCGCAGGCATTAGCGGCGATATGAATTTAGGCGCGCTGGTGGATCTGGGCGCGGATTTTAGCTATCTTTGCGCCCAGCTTGCTAAGCTAAATTTAGCTAGCGAGTTTTACCTACGCAAGCGCAAGGCGCTAAAATGCGGTATCTCCGCAACCAAAATAGACGTCGTTTGCGCGACAAATCTGAGTCAAATTCCGCTTGGCCTCTCGGGTGCTAAATTTAGCCCGCGTCAAAATTTAAACGGCGAAATTCACGGCGCCCAATTTAGGGCGGATAAGCCCGCCCAAAACCGACCGCATCCGCGAAATTTCGCGCAAATTTTAGAGCTTATCGAGGATTCTAGCCTAAGCGCTTTCGTAAAAAAAACGGCAAGCGAAATTTTTAGCGTTATCGCGCAAGCCGAGGCCAAAATCCACGGCACGAGCGTAGAGCAAGTACATTTCCACGAAGTTGGCGCCGCAGATAGCATCGCAGACGTAGTGGGCGCGGCTATTTGCTTGGAGGCTTTGGGAGCGCCGCAAATTTTTGCTTCGCCTATCGAGCTTGGCGGCGGTTTTGCGCATTGCGCTCACGGCAGGCTGGCCGTACCGGCGCCTGCGGTTTGCGAAATTTTAAAAGGCGCGCAAGTAAGCCTAGGACGGACGAATTTCGAGACGACTACGCCCACGGGAGCGGCGATTTTAAAGGCCTGCGCGCTAAATTTAAGGGAGCAAGACCGCCGCGAGCCGCCGAGAAATTTTAAAATTTTAAGCGCGGGCTACGGCGCGGGCGACAAAGAGGCCGCGGATTTTGCCAACGCGCTTCGCGTGATGCTTTGCGAAACGAGCGAGGATTTAGGCGCGAAAGACGAGCCGAATTTAAGCGTGCAAACCGGCTACGGCGAGGTTTGCGAGCAGATTTTAATCTCCACTAATATCGACGATATGGACGCCGAGAGCTTTGCCTTTGCCTGCGATATTTTGCGAGATAGCGGCGCGCTGGACGTGTTTAGCAGGTCTATTTTTATGAAAAAGGGACGCGCGGGCTTTGAGCTAAACGCGCTGTGCCGAAAAAAGGACGCCGCGCGGATAAAGGGGCTGATTTTCGCGCATACGACGGCGATCGGAGTTAGAGAGTGCGCCGTAAGGAAAACCGAGCTTGCGCGCGAGTTTTGCGAGGTAGAGACTAAATACGGCAAAATAAGGCTTAAAATTTCGCGCGGCCGGATTTGCGGTTTTAACGCCGAGCAAAATTTAACGGATGAAAATTTAGCCCGAAATTACCCAGAAATTTTAAAAATCAAGCCCGAATTCGAGGACTGCAAAAAAGCCGCGCAGAGATTTCAAACGACGATCCGCGAGGTTAGAAACGAGACTTTAAAAAAATATGACGAAACTAGAAATTCTACAAAATGATATAAAAAAGCTGGAAAATTTAGCCGTAGCCTTTAGCGGCGGCGTGGATAGCTCGCTACTACTACGCGTTGCCGCCGATACGCTAGGCCAGCGCGCGGTGGCGATCACGCTAAAATCGCCCTATATGTCGGGACGCGAGATAAAAGAGGCGGTGGAATTTACCCGTACTTACGGCATCAGGCACGAAATTTTAGAGCTAGACGCTCCCGAAGCGGTAAAAAATAATCCGCAAGATCGCTGCTACGTCTGCAAAAAGGCGGTTTTTACGCGGCTAATCGAGCTGGCAAAACATCTAGGCTTTACAAACGTCGCCGACGGCACGAACCTAGACGATCTTGGCGAATACCGCCCGGGGCTCAAAGCAAAAGACGAGCTTGGCGTGCTTTCGCCGCTTAAAGGCCTCAAAAAATCAGAGATTAGAGAGCTTAGCCGCGAGCTTGGACTGCCGACCGCGGACAAGCCCAGCTACGCGTGCCTTCTGACGCGTTTGCCGCACGATAGGGAGTTTTCCGCGGAGGAAATTTCACTCGTGGAGCGAGTCGAAAATCTGCTAATCTCGCACGGATTTTTAAACGTTCGCGCGCGATTTGACGGCAAAGCCTTTAAGCTGCAAATGGGAGCGAGCGAGACGAGGCGCTTTTGCGCGGAAGATTTTAGCGCCGTCGTGCGCGAGATCGCCGCGCTTGGCGAGTATGAAATTTTGCTTGATTTAAAGGGGCTTCGCGGGGAGATTTTAAATGACGAATGATGAGGCTTTAAATTTCATCCGCACCGTAAAATCGGGCGAAAAAAGCGAACGCGAGGCGATAGAGTTTTTACGGGATTTTCCTTTTAACGACGCAGGCTGCGCCAAGATCGACACTCAGCGCGCCCTGCGAAACGGCGCGGGCGAGGTGATCTACGGCGAGGGCAAGACGGACGATGAAATTTTGCGTATCGCAGAGGCGATCGGCGCGAGAGGGCAAAATATCCTGATCACGCGCACGAACGAGCGGGTTTTTAAGCTAGTGCGCAAAATCTTGCCGCAGGCGGAATTTAACGCTCGCGGCCGCGTCATCAGCGTCAAATTTAATGAGCCAGCGCTCACGCAAAGCTACATCGCCATAGTCTCCGCCGGCACCGCAGACGGCGCGGTCGTGGAGGAGGCGTACGAGACGGCGAGATTTCTAGGCAACGATGTGCGCAAATTTAGCGACGCGGGCGTGGCCGGGCTGCATAGGCTGATCGCAAATTTAGAGCAAATACGCGGCGCAAAGGTCGTGATCGCGGTGGCGGGCATGGAGGGCGCGCTAGCTAGCGTGCTGGCGGGTCTTATTAGTGTGCCGGTGATCGCGGTGCCCACCAGCGTGGGATACGGGGCGAGCTTTGGCGGGCTGGCGGCGCTGCTAGCGATGCTAAACAGCTGCGCAAACGGCGTGAGCGTCGTAAATATCGACAACGGCTTTGGCGCCGCGTATAACGCGAGCCTGATAAATCATCTCTAAATTTACGTCCGCGCTCGGACGAATAAACGGGCTAAATTTGAGTGCGAGAGCCAAATTTGAAGGCTAAATTTAAAAGGAAAGCGTTGCGAGAGGAAAATTTAAGAGAGCAAAAAAGTGCCGCAAAGCTCGCGCAAAAGGCGCAAACAATACAAGGTGCGCGAACGAGGCTAGCGTTTTTAGCCGCGGCGTTGCTGATTTTGGCGATCGAAATTTACATCGCGATCTGCGTAAAGAGCGGCTTCGTGCGCAATTACGCGGGCGACGTTTTGGCCGTCGTCTTGCTTTACGCTTTGATGCGGGCTGCATTTAGCGTGCCGCCTTTAAATTTACCACTTAAAATTTTCGCGTTTGCGGCAACTTTGGAGCTCGCGCAGTATCTGGGCGCCATGCAAATTTTAGGCATAGAAAATAAAATTTTAAAAGTAATAATCGGCGGGACGTTTGATTTTGCCGATCTGCTCTGCTACGCTGCGGGCTGCGTCCTGGCGGGCGCCGCCGAAAAATTTGAAAGTAAAAACCGGCAAAGGAGAAGCGATGGATAAAGAAAAAGCCGTGCAAAAAATGACTGAGGTCATGGCGAAATTCGTCGGCTACACGGGCAAAGTGCTGCCTGATGACGTAACGGCGAAACTGCTGGAGCTCGCCGAGCGCGAGACGCAGCCGCTAGCGAGAGAAATCTACAAAACGATGTTTGAAAACCAGCGCCTAGCTAAGCAGCTAGACCGTCCGTCCTGCCAGGATACGGGCGTGATCCAGTTTTTCGTGCGCTGCGGCGCGAACTTCCCGCTCATCGGCGAGCTTGAAGAGCTGCTGCGAGAGGCCGTACTGCGAGCGACGCGCGAGGCTCCGCTACGCCACAACAGCGTCGAGACCTTTGACGAGTACAACACCGGCAAAAACGTCGGCAAGGGTACGCCGAGCGTATTTTGGGAGATCGTGCCGCAAAGTAGCGAGTGCGAGATACACACCTATATGGCGGGCGGCGGCTGTAGTCTGCCCGGCAAGGCAACCGTGCTGATGCCGGGCATGGGCTACGAGGGGGTCGTGAAATTCGTCATGGACATCATGACCAGCTACGGCATAAACGCCTGTCCGCCGCTGTTAGTCGGCGTAGGCATCGGCACCTCGATCGACGTGGCATCCTTGCTATCTAAAAAAGCGCTGATGAGGCCGCTAGAATCGCGCAATCCAAACGACCGAGCCGCGCTAACCGAAAAGCTGCTCGAAGAGGGCATCAAT
>CAUQMN010000113.1:0-5122 GCA_963518765.1 uncultured Campylobacter sp. | reverse complement strand
GTAAAGTTTCTTCACTCGGCTTTGGAAGCCAAGTTCTAACTCAAGACGTTATAGATAAGCTAAAAGCCGCCGATGAAGCGGGTCAGATAAAACCCGTAACCTCTAAAATCACGGCAAATGCGACGAAGCAAAAGGATCTAACGGCTCTAAAGACGCTGATAGGTACTTTTCGCTCCTCGGTTTCTACCCTAGCAGACGATAGCTCGTATCAAAAAAGAACCACCACCGCAGACGGCAAAAGCGCGGAGGTAACCGCAAGCGCGGGCGTGGCGGTACAAGATATCGAAATAGACGTAAGGCAACTGGCAAAAAAAGACGTTTATCAAAGCACCAAATTTGCCACCTCAAGCTCATTTATCGGCAAAAACGGGACATTTGGCATAAAAGTCGGAGGCACGACGCATAAAATAGAAGTAAGAAGCTCTACTACGCTTGAAGAGCTAGCCGATAAGATCAACGAGATCACAAACGGCGCCGTTTCGGCAAAAGCGATGAAAGTAGGCGGCGAAGATCCGTATCAGCTTATACTGCAATCAAAAGAAACGGGTGCTGAAAACAAGATCGAAATCACCGACGTAGATAGCGACGGGTCGGCTCTAAGCGGCGCATCGGACGTCTTGCAAAAGCTCGGCTGGGACAGCGCAAATATCGCTAGCAATAAAATTTCGACCGCGCAAGATGCCGAGTTCGTCTACAACGGCATCACGATAAAACGAAGCGGCAACGAGGTAAAAGATTTAAATTTAGGAATGACGATAAAGCTAAAAGATGCGGGCAAGACGACCTTTAGCATCAAAGAGGACGCAAGCGCTATAAAAGAGAGTATGCAAAGTCTAGTTACGGCTTACAAT
This sequence comes from uncultured Campylobacter sp., assembly GCA_963518765.1. Classification (GTDB taxonomy): domain Bacteria; phylum Campylobacterota; class Campylobacteria; order Campylobacterales; family Campylobacteraceae; genus Campylobacter_A. The sequence goes on along the minus strand of CAUQMN010000113.1, from coordinate 4,271 downwards.
AATCTTACCAACAACCTAAAAGTCGCCACCGACTACGATAGCGATACGAAAAAATCGGGTACTTTTCAAGGCGTGAGCGAGATAACGGGTATAAAATCGACGCTAAATAAAATTTTATTCGCCAATCAAACCTACACCGATAAAAACGGCGTAACCAAAACCGCAAATTTAGCCGACTACGGACTAAGCTTAAACAAAGAGGGCTTGCTGGAGCTTGATAGCTCAAAACTAGGCAAAAAGCTAGACGAGGATTTGCAAAGCGTCCAAAAGATATTCGCAGGAGGCACGACCTACGGCACGGCTCAGGCCTTTAGCTCTAAAGCCGTAGACGCCGGCTCGCTAACTATCGCAAACGAAGATCTAGTCATAAACGGCAAAAAGATAAATTTACCGGCCACTGCGGCTACGAATACCTCAAAGCAAAATGCGCTAGCTCTGCTAAAAGCCATAAACGACGCAGGTATCGCGGGCGTGCAAGCTACCATAGCCTCAAGCGAAGACAAAATAACGCTAAAAACTACAAACGGTACGGCAATAAGCATAAAAGGCTCACCCGCCACGCTAAACGCGGTAGGCCTAAGCGAATCTACGATAACGCCTAAAAGCACGACCGTAAACGGCATCTTTTCCTCAGCGAAAAAGACTGTAGACGGGCTAATCAACTCAAAAAACGGCTCTTTAACCAAATACGGACAAAGCCTGATCGAGGAGAAAAAAACGCTCGATGCCGAAAAAGAAAAGACGCAAAAGTCGCTAGACGCGAAGTACGCCACGATGGAAGAGCGATTTTTAGCATACGATAAGATCATCAGCAAGCTAAATAGCGAATTTTCGTCGCTAAAATCGATGATCGAAGCCGAATATAATAAAAAATAAAGGTAAATTTATGCAATACAACACTGCACACGCTGCGTATTCGCAAAATGCCGTAGGCGGCATCGAGTCGCCTACTAAGCTTATCGAGATGCTTTACGAGGGCGTTTTGAGATTTGTCTTTAGAGCCAAAAAAGCGATGCAAGAAAACGACGTGGAGAAAAAGGTATATTTTATAAACCGCACGAATGCGATTTTTGTCGAACTTCTAAACTCGCTAGACTACGACCAAGGCAACGTCGCGCACTATCTAAGCGGCCTTTATACCAGGCAGATCCAGCTACTAGCCATGGCAAATATAAACAACGACGAACAAAGCCTAAACGAGGTCGTAAGCGTAACCAAACAGCTACTAGAAGCTTGGAAAGAAACGACCGGACAAGCCGATGTGGCTGGATGAGCTAAAAATCGCCGTCGCTAACGATGACGCGGAGGCTATCGCGGCGCTAGCAAACGAGACGCCTAGTAAATTTGACAGTCTAGAGGATGCCCTGCAAGCCAAAGAGCTCCTCGGCGCAGCGATAAATTTGATCCAAGAAAATAAAGCAAAGCTAGGCAAAGAGCTAGAAAAGCTAAAAAACGTAAAAAAATACATGGCGTCGTAAATAATTTCTTAAATTTACGGCGCTTTTTAAACCTCTCTCAAATTTATCCGCACAAAGGCAAAAAATGACGAAAAACGATATAAAAGACGCTTTGCAAAACAAGCTAGGCACGGAGATAGCAAGCGGTTTTAGAGTGTTACAAGAACACGAGCTAGCCCGATTTAACGACGAATCGCAGTTTGATTTCGAGGGCGAGAGCGAGATACTGCGCGAGTTTTATATATTTGCCGATACGGTTGCGGGCGACTTGTGGCTTGCAATCCTAAAAGACGGCAAAGTCGCCTTTTACGATCATGACGACAGCGATCTTTGCGCGTCAAATTTGGTTAAATTTGATCTGGATATCGCAGACTGACTTGAGATCGCCCAGATGTTTAAAAAATTTGAAAACATAGACGAGCCAAACGCAGAGCAAACCGCCGAATTTAAACGAACCGTGAGCGCCGTTTGTTCGCAAATTTTAGAGATTTGGGATATTAAAACCGCAAATGCGCGGCCGTTTAATGCGCTCAAATTTAAATAAATCTTGCAAATTTTGATGCTGCTATATCCGAGCAATTTTGACATTTACCCAAAACTCTTACCTAGCGCCGATGCTTCTACCTTTTGCCCGTACGGTTTTTGCAGCCCGGATAAAAATCCTAAATTCTAAAAACAGCCAAAATGCAAAACATCGAGAGTTAAATTTAGCGCGGCACTTTGCATTTTTATACAAACGACAAAAACTCGCAGATAAAATTTAAATTTACCAAGCGTTTCGGTTTTGGAAACTCGGCTAAATTTTACGGCGTCAGAACAAAAACTTCCACGCCGTTTTCCGTAAATTTAGTCTGCTGATTTATGCCTTGCGCCGATAAAAATTTACGCGTAAATTTAAAAACTAGCCGAAGCTAAATTTACGCCGTTTAATTTATCGCGCGCCGCCAAATCTCGCGAAAATATCTGCCAAAGCCGCAAATTTGCGGGCGGATTTTAGATTATTTGCAAGCTTTAAGCGCGTCGTCGCCAAAATCAAAAAACCGAAAGTAGAAAAAGAAGTAAAAGGCAAGGCATGGCGATAAGCCGAGTTCTGTCGTGAGTGATTATTTATCTACTCCAAATTTTACAATTTGGCTCTAGCGAAGGGTTTGACATAAGACTCAAAACCATCCCTTCTTGCTGCGAGTTGGGTTTATATAGCCGCCGCGCTTGCACGCCGCGCTGGTGGGCTCTTACCCCGCCGTTTCACCTTTACCGCCGAAGCGGCAGTTTGCTTTCTGTTACACTGTCCCTTGGGTTTCCCTAGCCATCCGTTAGATGGAACTCCGTCTTATTGCAGCTCGGACTTTCCTCTTTTGCCTACGCAAAAGCAATCACTTGCCATACCTTGGGCGCGATTATAGCTTTTTCGTGTTTAAGGATAGCTTGGGCTAGATTTTACAACTTTTGATACAAGTAAAAATACGCGTATATCAAAGTTCATAAGCACGCAAATTTAACGATCTCGCGTCAAATTTGCGCTTTTCATATACGAGATTAAGCCTTCTTTAAAAACTCCGTCTTTAGCACTATAACGCCCATTTTATCGATCTTGCCTTCGATTTCTTTGTCGTCGTCCGTGAGCTTGATGTTTTTTACCATAGTTCCGCGCTTTAGCGTCGCGCCAGCGCCTTTTACTTTTAGATCTTTGATAAGAGTTACGTTATCTCCCGCGTTTAGTTCGGTTCCGTTTGCGTCTTTTGGCATATCTTCTCCTTTAAATTTAGCGCCAATTTTACTAAAAAATCATCAAAAAATAAAGCATAGCGCTAAATTTAAATGCGGATAGTAAATTTTGCCCTCATAATTGCGAGCGGCTCAAAAATCCGCCGCAAGCTAAAATAATAACGCAAAGCTAAATTTAACTCCGCGCATCCGGCTAAGCCGCGATCTCTATCTACCCTCTTGTTTATTTAAATTTGCCAAGCCAAATTAGCCTCGCGCGCCTTTTGCGCAGGTTACGTTAAACGCAAATTCCCGCGATTTCATCTACTCTCCCGCATCGCGTAGACGCCGCCTTCGTTCGTTACGTCAAATTTTTGCTTTGCTATCTCGTCAAAACTCTTGCCGTTTACTTTTACCTTGCTTGGCGTCGCGCTTTTATCGCCTATATTCATCTTAAATTTGCCTCCTGCTAAAAGTAGCTTTACGCGGATACCGTTTTTGGGCGAATATTTACCGTCTTTTTTATCAAAAAGCGCGCTAAAAGGCAGGCCGAGCGCCGTCTCGCCGGGACTTGGCAACCCAAAATCGCCCGCAAACGCGCAAACGACCGCAAGCGTAAAAATCAAAATTTTCTTCATCGCTCATCCTCGTTTAAATTTTATGCGATGCAAAACTCCGCGCCGTAAAAGGCTTTAAGCCTCAATAAATTCGTCGTTATTTATCGCGCGCAAGTCGCAAACATCGCCGAATTTCGCCATAATCTCGCGCGTAGCCTCCGTAAAAGGCTCGCAGCCAAAGTGCGGCACGACGCAAAAATCAACCAAATTTAACCCCGTAAAATCGCTCATATTTGGGCTATTTTCATCCATCAGCGTAGCATATTTCGTATCCGGAGCTGCTGCGATCGCTCCCGCCGACTCGCCGACGTAAATTTTACCCGCTTTGACCGCGTCTTTTATAGCTTGGGCGGCGCGCGATTTTCGCAGCTCGTTAAGCAGATAAAACGTATTTCCGCCGCTAACGTAAATGACGTCGCACCGACTAATAGCGGCTAAAATTTCATCGCCGTAAAAGGACTCGTCTTGCTCCGATACTAGCGCCGCCCAATTC
>CAUQMN010000112.1:0-5173 GCA_963518765.1 uncultured Campylobacter sp. | reverse complement strand
ACTAATGATTTTCAAGAAGAATACGACGTTTGGTATAAGCAAACCAAAGAAAAATATCGCTTAAACGAAGAATACGAGATGATTAAATTTAAAGACTAGGTTTGGGAAAATAAAAGCAAGCAAAGAACGCTAAATAAGTTAGGTAAATTTAAGCCCTCGTTTAAAATGCTGCCGTCTTTGCGCTAGCTCAAATTTTACGCCCCGACGTTAGTCTAAACAAAAACAAGCTTAAACGAACGGGTAGGGCGTAAAAACCAGTCATTGCAGGTCAAACTGGAAGCAAGCTAAAACTACACTCCTAGCTGCGCCTTTACCTCGTCGCTCGCCATCTCGATACTCCACGCAGGCTCCCATACGAGGTCTATCTCGCACTCTTTTACGCCGTCGACGTTTAGCACCGCCGTCTCCACCCAGCCCAGTATCATCTCATGTAGCGGGCATGAGCGCGTAGATAGCGTCATCGTAACTTTTGCTTTGCCGTTCTCGTCGCAAACCGCGTCGTAAATCAGCCCCAAAGAGACGATATCAAAGCCAACCTCGGGATCGACGATGTTTGAGAGCGCATCGTATATCTTTTCTTTCATTTTTCTTCCTTTACTCCAAATTTCGTAAATTTAAAAACATTTATCATATTTATCGCGACCAAAACGATGCTAACGAGTAGGCAAGCCACGCCGCAGTGTGCGAGCGATTTTATCTTCAGCCAGACGCCAATCTCGTAGAGCGCAAGCCCAACGGCGTTAAAGCCGATGCCGATATACGCGGGCTTTTTAAGTATCATCTGATCTAGCAAGGGCACCTTTGTTTTACCCACAAAGGGCGCTACATAGTGATACCAGATGAGAAACGGCGCAATCTTGTAAAGATGAGCCGCGATAAATGCAAACAAAAAGCCGTAAATCAGCATAAACACCGCCATATCGTATCTATCCGCCGCGATAAATGCGCAAAACAGCACGAAGGCTGCGAGCGAAAGAGCGATATTGACATTCCAGTAATCATACGCCTTGCGAACGCGCTTTTTTAGGATATGTAGCGCCTCGGCGACAAAGCAAACGATCGCCGCCCCAAAGGCAAAATACGCGTAAATTTCGCTAAAAAAGAGCAAAACGCCGGCAAAAATATAAAACCCGAAGGCAAATTTGCTAAGCGTAAATTTTAGATCGTGCGCCAGGGCAAACATCGGTAGCAGCACGGTCGCCACGCCAACGATGATGAAAAAAACAAAGCCTAGCACGAAATAGACGTGAAATTTAAGTGCGAACATAAAATCCATCGGCAAAGTACCAGAAAGTATCATCAAAAGGCAAAATCCAAGCGAGATGCCCGCGAGTAAAAATATCGCCGAAACAAAGAGCATAAACGCCGCAAAGCTCTTTTTTTCATTATCCATAAAGCTAACGATATAGGTCGTGCCGAAAAACAGCAGCGCCAGAAATAGCGCCATGCCGCCGCCGTGCAAAAAGCCCGTCTTGCCGCTGATCATCCCGTAGCCCATCGCAGCGATTCCTACGCAGTAGACGGCTAAATTTAGCATCGCGCCCTTGATCGTCGAAAACGGCTTTTCTAAAATCACCGAAGTGAGCTGATAAAGCGCGCCGATGATGACGCTCATAACAAAGCCGACGAAAAACACGTGTAAAAATCCAGCCGTCTCAAGCCCCGCCATCGTCTCAAAATCCGCCGCGAAAAAGGCGGGAATGCTCGCGATCAAAAAGCAAATGCCCGCGATAAAATAACCGCCCACCAGCTTAAAAGGCGGCGCAAAGGTGTTTAAAAGCATAGCTTATCTCAGTGGCAAAGGCTTGTGTCTACGTTTTTGACGTCTGCGTCTTGTTTTAGGCTAAAGGTCATCTTGACCGCCCCACCCTCCAGATCCTCGCGCTCGACGTCAAACTGCTCCGCAATTTTAGGGATCAGACCGGCTGGGAATTTATGATTTACCATCACGATTTTGGTGTTTTGGTTTGCAAATTTGATCGCAACCAGCGCATTTACCATAGGCTCTGGCGGTACGCACGGACGGCTGTCAAAACCGACGAAATCCACGCCGCCTTGGCTATATCTATAAAACGGCACCGTCGCGCCTTCGGCGTTAAACTGCTCTGCGTCTTTGAAAAAATCGCTCATTTTTTATCCTTGTTTTAAATTTGGATAATTATACTCTTATTTTGCGCGCAGGCGTCTTGACCTTGCTTAAGTGATAAATTTTGCACATTTCAATATAAAATAAATACAATTTCAATTTATTTTAAAGGGGGGGGTAAAATATGCTCATAATTTCAACACAAAGGATAAAAAATGAGTCTATATCTTACTCTAAAAGATAAATTGCCAAGCGACGCTTTTTATATGAAAGATAAACTTGATAATCTAAGCGAAGACAAGGCAAGAGCCGTATCGATGTTAAATCTTAGAAGCCCGGTGGTAGGCTTGGTTCTCGGGCTTTGTTTCGGTGCATTTGGCGTGGATAGATTTTATAAAGGCGATATTTTGCTAGGCGCTTTAAAGCTTATAACGCTCGGAGGCCTCGGTTTTTGGGCGTTAGCGGATTTGCATTTCGTCTATAACGGTATCAAAAAAGATAATCTAGAACTATTAAATTCAGCTATCATGTAAAAAATGAAAAATATACTGCTAATAAATGAATTAAAATCGAGGCTACCGTCAAATTTATATACCGAGCTCGTGATGAGTAAAAGGCTTGAGGAGCTAGATGATGCTCAAAGCTCGCAGCTGGTAGCCGATGCGTCGTATATGAAAAAACCGACTTTAGTTTGGGTTTTTGCTCTGTTGTTCGGGTGTTTTGGAGGGCATAGATTTTACGTAAACAGTCCGGTAATCGGCATTGTTTTTATAGTACTTACGTTTTTGGTATTTGCCGCAGCCGTTCCTCGTCCAGACTCCGGCATAGACAATTTATTTACGCTTATTTTGTTAGCCGCGATCATAGACGGCGTACTGCTATCTAAAAAAATAGCGGCTAAAAACTACGAAAAAGTAGCGCATATACTAGAGAAGAATGCCTATTAAACAGCTTAGTAAATTTCCAAAATATAGTTTGTATTTGGTAGCGGATAAATTTAACTCGCTAAATGAGAGACAACAAGAGGCATTAAATTTAACCGACTTTAAAAATCCGTTCGCCACGTTTGCTTTGGGGCTATTTTTAGGAGTGATTGGAGCCGATAGATTTTATATCGGCTCTATCGGTATCGGCGCTTTAAAGGCGCTTGCGCTATTTTTTATATTTGCGGCAATCGGCATCATAGAGGCGGTTTATGAGGGCAAAGCGATGAGCGATAGCGAGTATATCGTCGCTCTAAGCATTGCCGGGCTTGTTTTAATGTTTTATTTTGTCTTAGCAGTTGTTGATGCATTTTTATCTTTTAAGGCTTGCAAAGAGAAAAATTTACAAACTCTCGTCGAAATTTTAGAAATTTATAAATAAAAATCTCGTCTAAAAATAAACCAAGTTGCTACTAAAATAAAATCAAAAGTAGACCCAAAAAGGCGCCTAATTTATCGCCGAGCGGTAGCGACGGTACAATCTCTTACCGCCTTAGCAGTACTGCTTGTAGCCTTTATCGCAAAGCAGTTTTTTGCCCTCTTGTTTTAGGATTTCGTTTTTACTCTCGCCCTTATAGGTCGAGTTCTGGTCGCTACCGACCTTTTGTCCGTTTATATAGATGTCCGCTGCAAATAATCCCGTCAAAAACGCCAAAAAAATCAAAATTCGCTTCATAAATCGCTTTCAATCAAATTTAATCTCCAAGATGCAAGCAAATCGCAGTCCAAATTTAAGGACGAGAACGTAAAATTTAGGATTTAAACTTGCTACAAATTTTAAATCTTAGCGTCATCTTTGAAAAGCTGACGTATGTAATTTAAATTTGCTACCGCTCGCAGTAGTTTATGCCTCTATGGTTTTAAATTTATAAATTTACGCGTCGCTTAAATTTGATATACTCGTACTTGCCGTAGTCCGACTCGGTTACGCCTGGGCCGCGCCGGCCCTAAAATCTCCTTGTAACTCTTTGGCTTTGCTCATTCGTTTAAGATATCGCTTGTATTAAATTTTATATTTTTATATCGAGGCGTATCTGCGGCGTATCTGTGCGAAGGCATTTTAATTTAGCCAGTCATCGCTAATATCCATAAAATGTGCCTCATCATAGATGCCGTGCTCGCTTTTAAAACATCTATTTTCGTTCATCGGTTTTCAAAACTGTTTAAATGCACGCTTTGCAAAGCCCCGCTAGCGGCCGATTACCGCTAGCGCGTTTCACTCTCGCAGGTAACGCGTCCGGTCCAGACGAGGCCATTTGCAGCCTAGCCGTGGGCCGGGTATAAGCGTATATAGACTGCTTACAATCTAAATCAATCACACCGTAGAGTCGTATAAGCCTTGACGAAAAATAAGATAAATTTTATCATTCGTGCGGCGTAATATACTAAAATTCGGCTCGACTTTCTATACTTTATCGGCTCTTTAGTCGCTTTTTGCGTGCGTCAAGTAGGGTGGTATATTTGCCGCCATATAAATTTAACTCGTTTGTTTTGATTTTGTATGCATCCTTTGTGATTTTATATTTGCCGTCTAGGCCGGTAAAGTTATGTTCTTAAAAATTTTGATTTTCAAAAAGCGTTTGCATTTGTTCAAGGCAGGCTTAGCAGGACTCTTGGTTTAAGGCATTTGGCATGCATTTTTTGGGTTTTGCAGATTGTGGATTTTTAAAGGTTAAATTTTAAGATTAACCATTTTTGATTTGCGCTATACAACGCTGTATGATTAAATTTAGAAAGGATTGGAAGACCAATCCTTTTGTTAATCCATCTGATTTCTGATGTAGGTTGGAGCGTCCAATACTGCAGATGCTTCTTCGCTGTTGTAGCCGCCGCTTACTTTTAGCTGACTTATTCTTTGTTCTAGGTATGGATTTCTAGAGTTTAAAGATGCTTGACTGGGAGTAGGTGCCGGAGTAGGAGCTTTTTCCTCCTTGCCTTTAAAACCGGTTGCTATGATGGTAACTTGAACTTTATCCTCCATACTCTCGCTACTCGTAGTGCCTAGTATGATATCGGCATCGTCATCTACGCACGCTCTAATGATAGCCATCGCATCGTCTATATCGCCAAACGGGCAGTCCGGGTGAAATTTAAAGTGTACTAG
>CAUQMN010000111.1:0-5190 GCA_963518765.1 uncultured Campylobacter sp. | reverse complement strand
GTATTTCTACAACGAAAACTGCCGCCCTAGTTTACTAGCTTACGGTATGGATTCTTTTATTAAAGAAGAAGGGATGAACGCAGACTACCGAAAGGAAAGTAGCGAAAGAGCTCGCGGTATGGCGGATAAATTTATGTCTAATTTTTTAAATTCTAACGTTAATGCCTTTATCAAAGACACTAAGGTACAGCAAAAAACCGTACAAGCCATGATGAAGGCTGCGAGAGAAAACGACGTTACAAACTATAATGCGCCGGAAAAGAAAAAAACAAATGCCATCATAAAAGAGATGTCGCAGGAATTTAGTAGTTCATCGTCTATGAATTTACGCGGCATCGAGGACGTAAGAAGTTGGAGCGTGGATAAAGACGACTACGAGGTCGTGGGCGTAATTAGATATTACTCAAGAGATAGTATTGAGGCGGCGAATGAAAAATTTAACCCAAAAATTCAAACTAACGAGAAAAAAAGTAATAAAAAAGCGACTCCCGGAGTCAAGAAAAGCAATAATCTAAGCGTAGACGATTTTTAGGCGGCGGTCATGAAAAAGATAATTTTTGCTTTTACTCTTTTCTTATCTTTGCTAAATGCCGAAGTTACAACAAAAACCAATGTAAGCACCGCTAACGGCGAAGGTTACGGGGCCAGCTACGACGAGGCTTTAAGTAAAGCTCTAGCCGATGCCGTCGGTAGGATGAACGGCGTAAAGCTAAGCGCTAGTACCTTTATGCTGACGAGTTCGATACAAGACGGTAAAGATAGGGATTTTGAAAAAATTTATAGCGATCAAATTTCAAAACAAACCGGCGGGAGATTCGACTCGTATGAGGTTTTAAAAAACGTAAGAACTCCGGACGGCTATAACGTTGCCGTAGAGATCAAAAAAACCAGCGTCTCAAAAAAATATAAAACCCCCGGCCTTGATCCGAATAATCGCCGCAGGCTAGCGGTTATGCCGGGCTACGTATCGGATTTTTCGTTTGAGGTAAACGGCGAATACAAAAGCAGTATCCGAGTCGCGGACGACATAACTCGCTCTTTGGTAACGGCGATAACCAAGACGCGTAAATTTACGGTTTTAGATAGGGAAAACGGCGATGCGTATTACCGAGAAAAAGCCGTACTTAGCAGCGGTAATGCCGCAAAAGAGGAGCTTTTGAAGCTAGGAAACGTACTGGGCGCGGATTATCTCTTGGTTTTTGATTTGGAGGAATTTAGCCTTAGCGAAGGTAAGGCAAGCACCATAACTACGGGTAAGGCAAGCGGCAAAAAGGCTAGCGCGCGTATCCACTACAGAGTGCTAGCGATGGCGACTAGACAGGTTAAATTTTCAAACGATATAGCCGCTAGTTTTAGCGTCAAAGGCGACCATGCCTACGCTCTAGCCGTCCAAGACATAGCAAAAGCCGTAACCGATGAAATCATAGCTAGTATCTACCCGCTAAAAATCTCTAGCGAGATACTTATCGCGCAAAATTTAAGGCAAGGAGACGTTTATGAGGTGTATTCTCTAGGTCAAACGGTAATCGACCCGTACACCAAAGAAGTCGTCGGAAAAGAAGAGACTATGACCGCTAAGGCCGAGGTTACGCGCGTAACGCCTAAGATGAGCTATCTAAAGCTAGTCTCAGGCAGCGCCAAGGCCGGCGATATCTGCCGCCTAGTCCAAGGCTCTAATATCGGCTCGCCAAAGGTCGGTACCGACGCGGGCGGACGCGAAGATAACGTAGTCAAACAAACGGCAGGCGGAGGAGTAGTTTTGCCCTTTTAGATCAAATTCGGCCGGTTTTGCTTATTAACCGGCCTATTTTGCAAGGAGGCAAATTTATAAAGCAAACGGGTATTTGCGCGGCCCGTAAAATTAGCATTTTAAACGTAAAATTTAAAAAACGGGCTAGACCGCGAGCTAGCATACGGCCTCATGCAGCCTACCGGCGATGACGCCGTGATATACGACAAATACGAACTCTCAAAGCACGAAATTTTTAAAATTTTACAGCGGAAATTTGAGGCGCCTAACGCCAAAAAGCGCCCGAGTTAAACCGCCTAGCGCATTTATAACCCGCAGTTTTTCCAGCCGCCATCCATGTCTTGCTGCTTATCTACGAGCCAGCGTCCGTCCTTGCGTATGAGTAAAAAACGCCGCGCAAAACCGTAGCCGTCTTTGGCATAGACGTAAAATTTATTTTTCGTTTCGCTCTCAACGTCCGTTAGCTCGTATCCGCCGTAGGTGCCGCCGTCTGCTTGCGAAAACCAGACGAACTCGCGGCGATAACCGCTACGCTTAGCGGGCGTGCAGTACCGAGCAAAGAGTTCATCAAGCCTGCGCCCCGCCTCATCTTTATTTTCGCCATAAGCCTTGCGGGCGGCAAATTTTTCCCATTCGCTCATAGCCGCGAAAAACTCCAAAAGCGCGCTTTGCGCCGCAGCGGCATCCTGCGGATCCGGCCTGTTTTTGCTACTTTGAAAATCTCTTTGCGCTTGCTCAAATTTAGCGATCTGCTCCTTGCTAAAGCGCTCGCCGCCGATATGAAATAAGATTTTTGCGTCCGCTACGGCTATCAGCCCGGCAAAACTCACGCGCGTGTCTACGATGCGTAAAGATTTTAGGCTAGGGATTTGCGCGATCGCCTTTAATCCCTCGTCGGTGATGCCGACGTTTTGGATGTCGATGTGCTTTAGTTTGGCGTGTCGCGCAAAGTATTTAAAGCCTTCGCCGCTTATTTTTTCGCTATTTTCTAAAGATAGATACGAAAGCTTAGGCAACCTGGCTAAATACTCAAGCGACGCGTCCGTGATAGCCGTAGCCGTAAAGCCCATATTTACGAGGTCTTTTACCTCGCAGATGCGGCGCACCATCTCATCGCTTAGCGCGACATTTTCGTAGCGATGACCCTTGCAGTATCGCGCGCTTACCGCATCTAGGGCCTCTTGCATCGTGATTTGCTTCATATTTTCTCCTAAATTTAGCTTGGATTTTAACATACGGGCTTAAATTTGAGGATAAATTTACGGCAGATAAAAAGCGAAATTTGACCCGACCGTCGGCGTCAAATTTGATTTTTGGCTTTGGCGACCGAAAATTTGCGAATTTGACCAAAATTTGAGCCAAACCCGCAAGGCTAAATTTATTTATTAAAATACGCCGCGAGCGCGCTTAGCCAAACAAACAGAGCTATGATCCAAGACATCGTCCACGGCGTACCCGCAGAAAACACCGCAAGCATCGCACAAAAAACGGTAAAAAGTAAAAGGATGCCGCTGCCGTATTGCAACGAGCCGATGAGCGCAGCGGCCGAGCCCTTCATCTCCTGCGGCACGCTATCAAGAGCGGCGGCATTGGAGCAAGAAGCGATGATGCCGTTCATGCTAAAAACGAAAAACATCGGGATTATCACGCCAAGAACGCCGCCCGTTTTGAAAAACGCAAACAACACGCTGGCAGCAAGCGCGGCGACGAGCGTGGAGACTATGAGTAGGCGGTTTAGCGCATAGCGCTTTACCAGCTTTTTATTTACGAAACTTAGCGCCATGACGCCCACGATGTTTATGCCGAATAAAAATCCGTAGTATTTGCTAGGAATACCGAAATAATCGATATAGACAAAGCCCGTGATAAAGGCATAGGCGGCAACGCAAGCAAACGTCACGCTAAGAGTGTATCGCATGAATTTGGCGTCTTGTAATAATCTTAGATAGTTCCTAAAAGACGATACGATGGGCTTTGTGGAGCGCTTTTGCGACAGCAAGGTCTCCGGCAGAGAAAAAATCATCGCAAACATAACCGCGCTAGCTAGCGCCATTAGCCAAAATATCCCGTGCCAAGAGCCGAACTCCAGTATCGCGCCGCCTGGTAACGGACCCGCTACCCAAGCTATCGCCATGATGATAACCAGCGTAGAGAGCATCTGTGCGGCCTGCGAACTATCAAAAAGATCGCTGCTTTTTACGACTTTGGCCCCGCTTAGCATCGGTCCTACGCATGCACCCACGGCCTGAAACACGCGCCGGAAAAGGGCGCAGCATAGCGTCTGGCATCGCACATCCTACTGATCCGATCGCAAAGAGCGCCATACCGATGAAAAGCGGAATTTTACGCTAGGTTCTATCGCTGATAGGCCCCCAGACGAGCTGCATGGTAGCAAAGCCGATCAAAAAGCCCGTTATCGTGAGCTCCGCATCGCCGTGCAGCGGCAGCTCCATCGTAGGCATAGCGGGCAGATATACGTCCGTAGATAGCGATGTATACGCCATGAGCGCGCTTAGTACGACTAACAAAGATAGTGAAGTTTTTGAGGAGTTCAAATTTTTCCTTTTGTTATTATTTGAGTGGGGCGCAGAGTTTGCGCGACTGGAGATTGGAAGCTTTAAATTTACTCAAATTTGCATTGATAAAATTTGCGCGATTATAGCTAAATTTAAACGCTTTTCGGTGCGGAAGCTTAAATTAAATTGATGCAAAATTTGAATGTAAGCGGTGCAAAATTTAAACTAGAAATTTAAATGCAGTAGAGCAAAGCGCGGTATTTTTGCCTTACTCAAGGCGGATTTAAATTTTACGACTGAGCAAGTAAAATTTAAGTTAGTAAAAATTTGAACAAAAAAGAGCAAGGCGAAGTATTTTTCGCTTAGACGAGGCGAAATTTGATTTTTAAGCGGAGCGTATATGTAATACGTGAGCATTAAAAATCAAATTTCAACGAAGTATAAGTAGAAAAAGACAAGCCGCCAGCTAAACTTCATACCTCTCGCCGGGTTTCATTTCGATTATCTCCCACGGCAATCCCTGCTTATTTAGCTCATCCATGAAAGGCTTGGCGTCGAAATTTTCCATGTTAAAGACGCCCTTGCCACTCCAAATGCCTTTTGCGACCATCATCGAGCCGATCATCGCAGGCACGCCCGTCGTGTAGCTCACCGCCTGTGCGCCCGTCTCGGCGTAGCAAGCCTCGTGGTCGCAGACATTATAGATATAAACCTGGCGCTCTTTGCCGTCTTTTAATCCGCGGATTACGCAACCGATGTTGGTTTTGCCCTTCGTGCGAGGGCCTAGCGACGCAGGATCAGGTAGCAAGGTCTTTAGAAACTGTATCGGCACGATCTTGACGCCGTTATGCTCGACCTCGTCTATGCGCAGCATGCCGACGTTTTCTAGACACTTCATGTGAGTTAGGTAGCTTTGCCCAAAGG
>CAUQMN010000110.1:0-5191 GCA_963518765.1 uncultured Campylobacter sp. | reverse complement strand
GTCTACGACCTTGCCTAGACGCCGATCGCTATCGTCCATCATCTTTGGCGTAAAAACTAAAGCCAGGGTACCGACGATGAGTTCTGGCATACTAAAGGCTTTGCGCGGATTTGATTTTAGAAAGCTTGACTTAAAGGGGGAAGCTACGTTAAATAGCGGATGGGGGGGGGTAGCGGAGGATGTGCGGACTTGTTTCATACGCTTTCTTTTTATTAATGTTTCGCAAATAATACATTAAAGCTGAAACGTAAAGCAAAAGCCTAAAAATAAGCCTTTCGCTGATCGCCTCAATATAAATTTAAAACCGAATTTAAGCAAATTTACGAAAAATAGATTTAGCGCGGCATTTTGAGATAAACCCGCGATAATAGGCGCAAGTTAAATTTCCGCCTTTTCTAAAATTTGCGCGAGCTAGACGAAGCAAATTAAATTTAACCGGCCAAGCTTTAAGCAGCTGAGCTAAATTTAGCCTAAATTTACCGCAACGCCCAATTAAAACCGATTTCAAACAGACTAATTTAAGGCGGCAAGACCCGTCTACGACAAAAAAGCAGCTTTAGCTTGTTTGGAAAAGACGGCGACCTACAAGGCGCAAACGGGATGATTTTAGCTAGCCAACGGTAAATTTACGGCAAATTTTTGATTTTAAACGCGGGTAGTTTCCGCAAGTATTTCTATTTTTTTGATTTTTACGGCGGCTCATTTTCCTAAAATTTACGGCAGCTTAGCCCGTAACCTCGCAGCGTCTATCTCTAAGTTAAAAACTCGCAAGCTAGCAACTCGGGTCTAAATTTAACCCGCCGCAAATATGCTTAACTTAGCAAGCCGGAGCGCAAAAGGGATTAATCGCAAGGCAAAAGCAAACAAGAGGCAAGGCTATTTTGACGCTCGTTTCAAGGCGGCGCAAAGGGTTAAATTTAGCGATCTCGCAAGTGAGCGCAAATTTAGCTCGCGCAAAACCGGGTTTATTTTGCCTGCTCCTAGATGTCCGGCTCTAGGGACGGCAAAGCGCGTTTGAGATCTGGCCGCATGCAAACTAAAGCCGTAAAAATGCGCTCCGACTAAGACCGACCCGTCAAAATCCGTGCGCCTTTTTTAGCTGCGGATCGATCGGCTTTTTCGCGCCGTCTTTAGTCACGCTCACGTAAGTCGCGATCGCGGATGTTACGTGTATGCGCTCGCGAAAACCGGCCGCGTTTAGCCGCAGCGCCGTGACTTCGATCTTAGTTTTGATCGAGGTGTTGCCCGCGGCGATGATTTTGGCGTAGCAGCTCACGACGTCGCCGACGAAAACGGGCTGCTTAAATATAATCTCTTGCATCGAGATCGTCACGACGCGCTCGGGCGACAGCTCCCGCGCGGCCTGCGCGCCGGCAAGGTCGATCTGGCTTAGTATCCAGCCGCCGAATATATTGCCCGCCGAGTTCGTGTCCTTTGGTAGCGCGACTTGTTTTATGCGCGGTTCGCCCATTCCCTCTAGCATTTCTTCCATTTTTATCCTTTCGTTTTAGATTCGTAAATTTAGCGACTATTTGCCGTGTTTGGCTTGCTTAACCTCAAGTAAATTTACCGCGATTTTATCAAATTTACTTTTTAAATTTTACGCCCGAATTTAAGGCAAATTTGATGCAAAAAACCAGGACTTGCAGCAAATTTGGTAATTTTGCGAAACGCGACG
Organism: uncultured Campylobacter sp.; assembly: GCA_963518765.1. Taxonomy (GTDB): domain Bacteria; phylum Campylobacterota; class Campylobacteria; order Campylobacterales; family Campylobacteraceae; genus Campylobacter_A. The sequence goes on along the minus strand of CAUQMN010000110.1, from coordinate 3,513 downwards.
TACAAATTTAGCCCGCAAAACCCGCATCCTAAAAATGCTAAACTTGGCGCCCAAAAGGTGCGGGTCTAGGCCGCTAGAAAAAGGGTAAATTTGCCGTAAATTTTGGGTCAAATTTGCATGCCGGAGCCGCCAGATTAGCGCAAATTTGCCTCGGGCTACTTCTCTCCCGCTTGCCATTTTTCCCATTCGCCGCTCTCGTCAAGCTCGTTTCCTATAGCCTTGTAGCGGGCGTAGTAATGCTCTACAAAGGCCCTTGCCTGCGCGTGTTTAGGCAGGTAGCTTTTGCCCTCTTTCTCGCAAAATTTCGCCAAAAACTCGCCAGCCGGAGCGCGCCTTGCGTAGTGAAGCGCCAAATTTTTGTAGTTTGTGAGGCAAATTTCTTTAAATTTAGCGTAGTGCTCGCGGTCAAATTTGACGAGCAAAGCACCGTCCTCAAAGCTAAGCGCGCCCGAGTCAAACAGCAAGCTAAGATGGATGAGCCCCTCGCAGTAGTACGCGCGCACTTCATCGACCTCGCGCCAAGCGATCAGTCCGACCGCGCGGGCGATCAGCTCGTGAAATACGCTCATCTCGTAGCTCACGTCGCCGCCGATAAAGAAATTTACGAGCCCGCCCGTGGTCGCCTTGTACTCCTCGATAAATTTAAACTCGCCGTCCGCGTTCATCGCCTTTTCCGTATCGGTGCCGACGAAAAGTATGTGTCCAAACTCGTGGCCGATCGTGGAGATTTCGTAGGTTTTCTTCCAAATTTGCGGCTTTTTAAACAAAATTTCGCGCCCGTAGTCCAAAAACTCGCGCGAAAAAATCTCCCCGCTAAGCTTCATAAACGGTCTTGCCTTGGCACTCTCGTAAACGTGCTCCACGAAAGCGAATATCTTTTTGCCGCGCTCCTTGCTCACGGTCTCGTCGTTTGGCACGACCTGTGCGGAAAATAGTCCGTTTAGCTCGGCGCCGTAGTAGATCATCGGCACGCTGATGTAGGTTTGCGTTCTAGCGACGTTTTGCGTCACTTGGCGCGCGAGCAGGGCGTCCTCTATCCCGCACTCGCGGCAAATTTGCTCGTAGGCGCGGATGACGCTAGCTTTAAATTTCTCCTCGTCAAAGTCGCTAGCACCCGCTAGCCTCGCGTCCCACTCGAGCGCGACGGCGTGCGTGTAGGCATCCTCGTAGTACTCTAGCGGATGGCCGGGCTGCAGCGGGCCCTTTACATCCATCCATGCGCGCTCGGCGTCCTGCCACGCGGGGATCGCGCGGTCGTTTTCCCGCTCGCAAAACGCCGCTTTTAGCTTTTCAAAGTACTTTACGTAAGCTACTTGCTCGTCGTTTGCGGCTAGCGATTTTAGATTTTTGGTTAGAGCGTCCAGAGCGTCCGCCACGCGTTTTACTTCTTTTTCAAAGGCAACCGCATACGGCGCGAAGGCGTATTTTTCGCCGTTTTTGAGGACTGCGCCGTAGCTTCGCTCGCCCTTTTGCCCGCCGTCTTTTTGATAGAGGCCGTTTTCGTCTATAAATTTGATCGCCTCAGCCATGCTTGCAAATTTAGCTTCGAATTCTTTATTCGTTGTTTGTAAGATTTTCCTGTCCCACGCGCTTTGCCACGCATTCATCGCCACTCCCGCGCCGTGCATGCCGCTAAGTAGCGCTAGGTAAAAATCGTCTAAAATTTTCTCCTCTTTTACCAGCGCCAAAAGCTTTTCAAAGCGCGCCTCGTAAAACTCGCGCACGAGTTCAAAAGCTTCGTCTTTTATGCGCCCTATCGCAGCCTCCTCGCGCCCCTGCTTTTTTAGTTCGTTTTCTAGCGGCTCCGTTTTTAGATCGACTATGCGGCGTAAAACCGCGACTTTTTCGCTCTTTTCACCCTTAAAACCGGCGATTTTTAGCATCTTTAGCACGATCTGGCTTGGGTTATCTAGCTGCCGATACATCGCGTTTAGCTCGTCTTTGCCTGCGGCTACTAGCTCGTTTAATCTTTTAAAATCGTTCACGTTTATCCTTTTAAAAATTTGGCCTATTTTAGCTTAAATTTGATGCATATCGCGTTAAAAATGAGCGGGTGGGAGTTAAATTTGACGGTGCGGACGGCTAAATTTGCGCCGTAAAGAGTGCGGTTTATAAAACCTAAATTTGCATTTATCCAAAAATAAAGCGCGGACTCAAATTTGGAGATTAAATTTGAGTCCGCACTAGCAAATTCGGCTAAATTTAACGCTTTAGCGAACAGCGGTTTAAAAAGTAGCAAGCAGGGCAAAATCCAGTGACGCCCACGATAAAGGGCACGAGTCCAACCAGCCCCCACCAGCTGTTAAACACCGCTCCGGCGATCATTATCGCTAGTCCGATCAGCACTCTTATTATCCTAGTTTTTTTACTTAGCATTGAGTTTTCCTTTCTTTATTTTTACATTTTTTACACGTATTTATACTAAAAAATTTATAAAGAGGACAATAACCGTAAACAGCCGTCAGTAGCGGCACGAGACCGACCAGCCACAGCCAGCACTCACAGACGAATCCAAATGCGTATATCCAAACCGCAGCGATTACTAGGCGGATAGTTTTATCTAAAATCCCGACGTTTTGCATTTTCTCTCCTTTATGCTAGGCCTCTTATCATGCCTTGCATGACCATCGGCTTCATCATATATAGCTTCATCGCCCAGTTTAAGTAGCTCTCGCGAGTCGCGCCCATGCACGCTATCGTAGGCTCGGGCTTGCCCGTCCAGTTAAACTCTACCATCACCGCTTTGCCGAATTTCGTTAGCAGCGGGCAGGCAGTGTAGCCGCCGTATCTAGCACTCGGCTCGCGTCCTTTTATAACGTCGGCGAGATTTTGCGCCAGCACAGGATACATCTTGCGTATACTAGCTCCGGTTTTACCCGCAGCAAATCCGCAAACGTCGCCGATAGCAAATATATTTTTAAATTTCGAGTGTTGCAGCGTCTCGCGCGTGAGGCTAATCCAGTTGCCTGCCACATCGCCCTTTTCTACGCTTAGCCCTGCATCGGCGTAGATTTTAGAAGCCTTCATGCGAGGCACTAGGTGTAGGTAGTCGAATTTTACTTCGACTAGCTCTTTAGCGAGTTTATTTTCGCCGTTTTCGCAGTACGGCATAGCATGCTCAAATACCGCTATATTGGCACTTTTATCCACCTCAACCAGCTGATGCGAGGTAAAATACTTCACGTCTCGCTCCTCCAGCATCCCTTCTATCATTTTAGCATAAACAGGAGCGGAAAATATCGTCCGCGCACCCGAGTATATCGAGATATCAAGCTTGTCTCTGTTGCCTAAATTTCGCGCCATATCTTCGGTTAGCAGCGTTACTTTTTTATTTGCGCCCGAACACTTCATCGGTGTTTTGTTGTCGCTAAAGACTATCTTGCCGCCTTCTTTGCCGACTTTTTTCATTATGCCGGACATAGCAACGGCGCCTGGGATCGTGTAAATAGAAGTCACGTTGTCGCTACCGATATCGTCGGCGCTAAGCCCTTTTACGCTCTCAAACTCATACTC
>CAUQMN010000109.1:0-5226 GCA_963518765.1 uncultured Campylobacter sp. | reverse complement strand
AAAGGATAGTAATGAATATAGAAATTTTAGCGCCGTATTGCACTACCGCAAAACAGCAAAAACTCCTTGAAAAGCTCCGCAAAAAGCTTTCGCTCAAAAGTAGCAAAGACCTACAAACCGTTGTCGAACTCATAGAGCGTCTGTTTGTAAGCAAACAATATGAGGGCTTATTAGCTTTCTTGCCTGAAGTACTTGCAGTGCCTTTTGCCGCAAATTTTAATCTATGGTACCCTATAGAACGCTCTTTTGCGCTCATCGCCGAAGTACCTACCATTACGCCGGAACAGCGTAAAGCGTGTTTTTTGCACTTTAAAAGCGTTACCGATTACAAAGGCTTGCCTGATTTTCAAGATATGTATGATGACTATTTCCAGGATTATTTAGCGCTTTACTTTTTAAACAATACCTTGAAATATCTTCACAAGTGCATAGAAGAGAAAGAAACTTCTTATGAATTTTCATATCGTATGAGCCTAATCATAGACGCTTCACGGGTAAAACTCATCAATGAAGAAGTTGATTATAAAACGCTTGAGTTTCCCGATAAGGATCGCCAACCTACTTATAAGAGGAGGAGCTGCAAGACTATATGAACGCCCTGATAGCCGAACAACTAGACGCCTTGCAGGATGAGAAATTTAAAAAATATTACTGATGAATATAGAAATTTTAGCGCCTTATTGTGCAACCCCTAAGCAAAAAAGCTACTTTGAGAAGCTAGAAAAAAAGCTTCCTCTAAAGAGGGAAAAGGATCTTTATAAGCTTTACGAGCTAACGGCTATTTTGTATGCGAGCGGGCGATACGATGGGCTGTCGGCATTTTTACCGGAGCTGCTAGCGGTTCCTTTTACGGGGGATTTTGACCTTTGGTATCCGGTGGAAAAGGCGGTATGCCTGATAGCTCAAATCCCTCAACTTGCTGAGTCAAAGAAAGAAGAGTGCTTTTGGTTCGTAAAATCGCCCGATGAATCTAAAACCGCTAGAGAGACCGTAAGAAACGCTTTTTGTACGCTTTCTTGCGTATCCGGTGCCTCCTTGAAGCGATGGAAGGAGGGGTTAAATAAGGAGCAGACGCAAGAGCTTGATTTATATTTGCGTAGGTATTTGAGCCTATTTTTCTTGGAGAATAACCTAAAAGACCTAGGGGAGGCTTTAGACTACGGCAAAAATTTCTTATGGCAATTCTGGGCGAGGTTTGACGTGCTTACGAGCGCTTCTAAGGCTAAATTTATAGACGAGCAGGCGCCTTGCGATACGTCTATCTTTCCCGAGCGGTTGCCAAGGCTTGAGTGCGAAGGAAAGGCTCTACAAGCGCGCATGGACTCTCTTATCGCAGAACAAATAACCGCCTTGCAGGATAAGAAATTTAAAAAATATTATTAAAGGAAGAATATGAACGAATTTAACTTTGAGCTTTTTAAAAAGCGTTTAAATATATTTTTAGAAAAGATAGAAGACTTTGGCGGCGAGACTGATCCCCTCACGATAGAAAAGCCCGCTACCGAGGAGGAAATCAAAGCCGTAGAAGCAAAATTAGGCTATACGCTGCCCCCGCATTTGCGTGAAGTGCTTTTAGAAAACACCGCTCATTTGGAGTTTTATTGGAGTATCTATACGGATGAGGACGAAGAAGACGAGGATCTGCTCCCTAATGAATTAGCCGAAATCTCCTCTGGAGAGTTGCTTTTTGGGCTGGATTTGCTTTTAGGCTATGAAGAAAGTCGCAAGAGCTGGGCGGAGGACGTATACTCTGATTGCGGTAATGCATACGACCGTGTTTGGCATAACAAAATGGCTTTTCACCAAGTAGGCAACGGCGATTATATCGCTATCGAGTTAGAGCCGGAGAACTATGGCAAGGTTGTGTATCTTAGCCACGACGGTAGTGAAAACCACGGGCTTTATATAGCCGATAATTTTAAGGAATTCCTAATGAACTACGCCGCCGTGGGTTGTACTGGAGGAGACGATTGGCAATGGGAGCCTTTTTATGCCGAAGGCAAAGGCATAAACCCAACCTGCAAAAACGCTCGCAACTGGTATAAAATTTTAAACATAGATCCGGCTAGCTTGCTAATATCTAAGACCGAAAAATAACGCGATATTTTAACCAAGCGGGAGATTTTAAAACTAATGACTATTTACGACTTTGACGAACTTGACGCCCTTAGCGATCGCCTTATAGGCGAGGAAATACGAACGTATGACCTGCCTTATTATATAGAACCACTGCTTGAAGGTGCTACTCTTATAGACTTGCTCAAAGCTTATCTAAGTGATGCTATTACCCATAAAAATGCCAGCCGTATAGAGTGTGCTATCATTCTTGCGGGAGGACTGGGCGAGGATAAAAAGCTGTTGCCCCAGTACGAAAGCTTGCTTTTGGAAACTTGGCATCACAGTCACGAAGATCTTGTGGATATAATTGAATCCTATGGTAATGCCTCAAACGTTGCTACTTTACAGAAGGCTTTCAATCTCTCCCTGCCTTATATGGGGTATAACCATCATTATTCTTTTTACCGCAAGCTGCTCTACGCCATCTTAAAGTTAGCCCCTGGGCAATTTGATGGCATACGCAAAGCGGTAAAAAACAGACTTTGCGCTGCTTTAAATAAAGAATCGTTTAAAAAATAAGATTGCGATTTTTATGGCTTACTCAGCTTGCGCGAGGCGGGTAAATTTAGCCCGCCGGCTCGCTTAATCTCAAATTTACCCTTTATTTTATACAATTTTTAAAATTTAATCCAAAGGATTTCTATGAAAATAATCTCTAAATTTATGCGGATTTTAGCCGTCTTTTGCCTGCTTGGCTCTATGGCAAACGCGCTAGAGGAGGGCAAGGAGTATCAGATACTACAAAAACCTCTAGACGTACCTAAAAACAGCGTCGTAAAGGTCTTTAGCTACGAGTGTCCGCACTGCTATAAATTCGACAAAACCGTCACGCCCAAACTCTTTAGCGAGCTAGACGGAGTTAAATTTATCCCGTATCACTTAAAAACCAAAGGAAAGCTCGGTGAAACGGCGAGTAAAATTTTTGCCGCGATGATCGCTCTGGACGAGGCTAACGACGTTAGTTTGCTTAGCGAGAAGTCTAAATTTAAAAAGGCTAAATTTGCGGTTTATAACGCCGTTCACGACAAAAACGACGATTTTAAAGACGGCAAGGACAAGGTTAGATTTATCAAAACCGCCATTAGCGCCGCAGGCGTGAGCGAGGCGGACTACGACAAGGCTCTAGCTAGCCCGCGCGCGCAAGAAATTTTAAAAACATGGGACGAGAGCTACGACGTAGCCAAGGTTCAGGGCGTGCCGGCATACGTCGTTAGCGGTAAATATCTGCTAAACGCGCAGGCGTTAGGCTCGATCGACGCCATGGCCGCCGCCGTCAAAGAGCTATCGGCGAGATAATGGACTACAATATCGAAAACAAGGGCTTTGTCTGCTTTGCATATAACTTGCAGCGAAGGCGAGCGTTTTGGGCGGGGCTGCTTGCGGTTTTGGCGGTCAAATTTATCTTGTGCGAGCTGTTTTTAGGCGGCGAGGCAGCCGATGCGCTTGTTGTGAAGCTGCGCTTTGCGACGCTGTTTGCGGCGTTTGGCGTGTGCGTAGCGATGTGCGCGCCCAAGTTTTTTGGCGTCAAGCTCGCGGGATTTTTCCTGATTTTTTTGGGCGCGATATTCGGGCTTGATTACTCCACGAGCGATTTTAGCGGCGTTAGCGAGATTAGTTTTCCTTTTGCGCTACCGCTAAACGAAATTTGCCCGAGCCTTTTTGCGCCTGATTTGAGCGCGGCAAACGAAGCGGTATTTATCAAAATTTACGCGTGGGCGAATTTTGCGTTTTTTGCGGTGTTTGGGGCGTTTTGTCTTGTGATGATACTAAGCTGGTTTGTGTATAATGCGCGTAGCAGCGAAATCAATCAAATTTAGATTTTGGATTCCCCGGCTCGGCTGGATTTTAAAAGTAGTTTTCGGCTAGGATACTCGGGTCACGGACGACCAGTCCACTTATCACTAATAAAGGAGAAAAGATGAAAAGAACTCTATCATCAGTCGCCCTAGCTGCGGCGTTACTCGGCGGTCTAAGCACTGCCGCGCTGGCTATCGGCGGACCTAGCGGCGCGCACATAGACTACGGCATCCCGGGCAAGATCGGCGAAGTGGTCGTAAACCCGTACGACACCGCGCCTCTAACGGCGGTGATCAAAAACGGCGGCTACACGCTAGCAAACGCCAAGGTCACTATCGTGCCAAAGCCGGACGGCCAGACGATCAGCTATAAAGTCGCCGACAAACACCTTCGCACGCACGGTGGAATCCCTGTTTTCGGACTATATCCGGACTATCAAAACACCGCCCTGGTCGAGTACGATAAAATTTACAAGGGCCAAACTGAGCACGTAAAAGAAACCTATAAAATTTACGCGCCTGCGATTTATTTGGAGAGCTCGGGCATGCCGTCTCAAAAGGGCGCGCTGTTTGATAAAATCGAAGTCGTAAAAGCTCCGAGCGCCAAATTTGCCAACCGCCTTTACTACGTAAATAACTTCGTAAATAAAACGGGCAAGGGCACCAAAGTCGTGTGGAACAACCCCGCAGGCGGCGCGATCGAGTGGAACTACAGCCCAAACAACTTCGTACTAGACACCAAGGGCGAAGTGCGCTGGTATCTGGAGCCGAGTAAAATTTACGATCTCAAACAGCCTTTTAGCGCGGGCGTCATGATGGGCTTTAAGCAAAACGACGACGGCGCGATGACGTGGGGCTATGGGCAGCGATACGCTAAATACGACATAATGGGTCGCGAAATCTTTAACCGCGAGCTACCTGCGGGCTACAACGACTTCTCGCACTCTATGGACGTGGCGCAAAACGGGCATTATTTCCTTCGCGCGGCAAACGCCAACTATAAACGCGCCGACGGCAAAAACGTCCGCACCGTGCGCGACGTCATCGTCGAGGTCGATCGCGACGGCAACGTCGTGGATGATTTTAGGCTGTATGAAATTTTAGATCCGTATCGCGACATCGTGCTAAAAACGCTCGATCAGGGCGCGGTGTGCCTAAATATCGACGCTAAAAAAGCGGGCCACACTGCAAGCTCGGACGAGCTAGCCGCGATGGATACGAACGAAAAATGGGGCGACATCGTGGGTTCGGGCCCCGGACGCAACTGGGCGCACGTAAATAGCGTGGATTATGATCCAAGCGACGATAGTAT
>CAUQMN010000108.1:0-5234 GCA_963518765.1 uncultured Campylobacter sp. | reverse complement strand
ATTTTTAGCAGCCTGGCTTAAAATTTGATTTGGTTTTAGAGCAGAGAGTCCGGAGCCGCGACGGTACTCGTTTAGATACGCTACCGCATCGGAGTCCGGAACGAAAGAAAACTCGGGCTGCTTGGCAGACTTTAGCGTTGAGCTTTGACTCTGTCCGCCCAAGATATCGCAGCCCGAGAGAAAAAAGGCGCAGGCTAAAAGGCTAAATTTAAGCTCGCATTTTACAGGGTAAAATTTCAATCCCGCGCCCTTTAAATTTAAGCCTTAGGGCCCGCTTTTGCGTATTCTACGCCCTCTTTTACGTCCTCGTAGCGTTTAAAATTCGCCTCAAACATACCCGCTAGCTTATCTCTAGTAGCGACGTATTCGTCCTTGTTCTCCCACGTGTTGATCGGATTTAGCAGCTTCGTCTCGACGCCCGCGAGCTCTTTTGGGATCGCTAGGTTAAATTTCTCAAAATTTTCAAATTCGCACTTTTTGATACTGCCGTCAAGGATGGCGTTTATGCACGCGCGCGTGGCTTTGATGCTCATTCGCTTGCCCACGCCGTACGCGCCGCCGCTCCAGCCGGTGTTTACGAGATAGACGCTGACGTTGTGCTTGTCGATCTTTTCGCCTAGAAGCTTAGCGTAAACGGTCGGATGCAGCGGCATAAACGGCTCGCCGAAGCACGCGCTAAAGGTCGCCACCGGCTCGGTGATGCCGCGCTCGGTGCCCGCGACTTTTGCCGTATAGCCGCTTAGGAAATAATACATCGCCTGCTCTTTAGTAAGCTTTGCGACCGGCGGCAAAACGCCGAATGCGTCGGCTGTTAGAAAGATGATGTTTTTGGGATGGCCGCCCGCGGAGCTTGGCTCGTAGTTATCTATGTGATAGATCGGGTAGCTGACGCGGGTGTTTTCGGTCTTGCTACCATCTTTGTAGTCTACTACGCCCGCCTCATCCGCGACCACGTTTTCAAGCAGCGCGTCGCGTTTGATAGCGGCGTAAATTTCAGGCTCGCTGCTCGGGTCTAAATTTATGCACTTCGCGTAGCAGCCGCCCTCGAAGTTAAATATCCCCTCATCGTCCCAGCCGTGCTCATCGTCGCCTATTAGCTTGCGGTTTGGATCTGTAGAGAGCGTCGTTTTGCCCGTACCGCTTAGACCGAAAAATAGCGCCGTATCGCCCTCTTTGCCCACGTTTGCCGAGCAGTGCATGCTTAGTTTGCCCTCAAGCGGCAGCCAGTAGTTCATCATAGAAAAAATTCCCTTTTTCATCTCGCCGCCGTACCACGTACCGCCGATAACCGCGACGTTTTCCTCGACGTTAAAGATAACGAAAACGTCGGAGTTTAGCCCTTGCTCTTTGCACTCTTCGTTTTTGCATTTGCAGGCGTTATAAACGACGAAATCAGGGCTAAATTTAGCTAGCTCGGCTTCGCTTGGACGGATGAACATATTTTTTACGAAATGCGCCTGCCACGCGACTTCGGTTACGAAGCGAACCGATTTTTTGCTCTTTTCGCTCGCGCCGCAAAATGCGTCTTGGATAAAGATTTCCTTGCCGCTTAGCTGAGCTTTAGCTTTGGCTAAAAGCTTATCGAAAAGCTCTTTTGAGATGGGTTGATTTACCTTGCCCCAAGCGATGTATTTTTGGCTCGGATCTTGTTTTACAAAGTACTTATCCTTGGGGCTTCTACCCGTAAAGATGCCGGTATCCACCATAAAAGTACCGTTGCTTGACACGCGCCCCTCGCCTCTTGCCTTTTCAAGCTCGAAAAGCTCGTCGTAGCTTAGGTTGTGGTTGATTTTTTTGATGTCCTTAAGCCCTAATTTTTCTATTTCGTTTATCATTTTTCTTCCTTTTTTAGATTAAATTTTCGCTAAAATTTGACCGTTTGCTACGGTTTGTCCTTGCTGTACCTCGATAGACGTCACCAGCCCGTCTTTTGGAGCGTTTACGTCTATTTCCATCTTCATAGCTTCCAGCACGAACATCCTTTGCCCCTTTCTCACGCTATCGCCCACTGCGACCAGGATTTTAAACACGTTTCCCGGAAGCGTGCTTTTTACCGGCTCGCCGCTGCCGCCGGTCGTTTTGGCCGGAGAGAGCTCCGGGGGCGGCATGTGCGCTACGCTTGTGGGTTTTACGCTCTTTATCTCGGCTTTGCCCTCAGCGTCCGAGACCTCGACGTCAAATTTCTTGCCGTTTACGGTGACGCTGTATTTTTCGTTTATCGGGGTTTTCGCGTGAGGGGTCGGCGCGCTCGTTTCGCACGCATTTGAGGATTTTTTTCGGATATTTACCTTGCCTTCGCCTTTTAAAAACGCAATGCCCTTTTCTTTGCACGCCGCAGCGATAAAGATATTTTCCTCGCTAGGCTCGATATCCTCTTTTTTAAGCAGCTCGCGCGTAAATTTAAGCGACTTACTCTCGTCTTTGTCCGCGATATCCATGGCGTGTTCTTTGGTCGGTTTTAAATTTAACTGCTCGCTAGCTAGCTTAACTACGCTCTTATCGGGCTCAACCGGCGTTTTGCCAAAGTAGCCTAGTACCATTTTGCCGTAGCCCTCGGCGATCTTTTTCCACGGGCCAAACATTACGTTGTTAAACGCCTGCTGGAAGTAAAACTGACTCACAGGCGTCACGCTCGTGCCGTAGCCGCCCTTTTGCACGACTTCGCGCATAGCAAGGATGACCTCGGGGAATTTATCCAAGATATTATTATCGCGCATCATTTGGGTATTTGCCGTTAGCGCGCCGCCGGGCATCGGGCTAAACGGGATGAGCGGGCTAACCTGCACGGCCTCAGGCGGTAGGAAATAATCTTTCAAGCACTCATTTAGCACGCTTTCGTATTTTAGAATTTTCTCCACGTCAAGTCCGCCCAGATCGTAGTTTTTGCCCTTAACGGCATGCAGCATCGTTAAGATATCTGGCTGGCTAGTACCGCCGCTAACCGGGCTTGCGGCTAGATCTATGCCGTCTGCGCCCGCTTCTAAAGCGGCCATATAGCACGCGACGCTAACGCCTGCGGTTTCGTGAGTGTGGAGTCTGATGTGGGTATTTTGCGGGAGGAGTTTGCGAGCCATTTTGATGGTTTCATATACTTTTTGCGGACTAGAGGTGCCGCTAGCGTCTTTGAAACAAACGCTGTGATACGGGATGCCCGCGTCTAAAATTTCGCGCAAAATCCGCTCGTAAAACGCCACATCGTGCGCGCCCGAACAGCCTGCTGGCAGATCCATCATCGTCACGACCACTTCGTGCTTCAGGCCGTGATGAGCGATACGCTCGCCCGAATATTTTAAATTTTCCACGTCGTTTAGCGCGTCGAAGTTTCGTATCGTGGTCGTGCCATGCTTTTTAAAGAGCTTCGCGTGCAGATCGACTAGCTCGCGGCTGCCCGTATCTAGCGTCACGGTGTTTACGCCGCGGCTTAGAGTTTGCAAGTTTGCCTCGGGCCCGACCGTTTCGCGAAATTTATCCATCATCGCAAACGCGTCTTCGTTTAGATAAAAATAAAGGCTCTGAAACCGCGCCCCGCCGCCAAACTCAAAGTGCGTTATACCGGCCTCTTTAGCCGCGCTAACCGCGGGCAGAAAATCAGCCATCGCCACGCGCGCGCCGAAAACCGACTGAAAGCCGTCTCTAAAGGTAGTATCCATAACGTCTATAAATTTTTTCGCCATTTTGCCGCCTTATAAAATTTCAAAATCGTGCTAATTTTACCTTGTTTTAGATTAAGTGGATATAATAAAATCAAAGCATTATCACAAAAATGTTTAACGAGGGGAGTAAATGCAAGAGCGCACGCTAGAAGAGCTTTATAAAAAGCTAAAAGAATTTGGTAAATTAGCCGATAAAGAAGAGTTTTTGTTTTACGAGATAAGAGACGCCGTAGAGGCGCAGGATTTGGCGTTTGCCGCGCAAATTTGCGACTTTGTGCTAAACGAGGAATTTGAAAAATTCGGCGCGTTTTTAAGAACCAGAGCGCTAATGTGGCTCACGGGCTACATCGCGCAAAATTTAAAAGAAAGCGAATACCCGAATTTTAACGACTTTACGGACTGCCTGTGGAAATTTAAATGGATCGTCTCGGGCGTCGCCAAAAGCTCCGTGATAGAAAAGGAGCTCATAGACAAGGTAAACGAAGCGATGGCGTTTTACTACGAGCGCTTGGAGCTCTCGCTGGCTGCCTACTACAAGGCCTTGATGAATCAAAACATCGACATGGGCGATGCTAGAGAGGCGAAGGCAAATTATGAGCTATGGAAAAAGCTCGCCAAAGACGATATGGCCGACTGCGAGGCGTGCGAGGCATCGGACGAGATCGCGTATCTGTGCTTTGTCGGCGAGTATGAGGCCGCGCTAAGCCTAGCCGCGCCGATACTCTCAGGCGAGCTAACCTGCGCCGAAGTGCCGCACGCGACATACGCGCCGATACTTTTTAGCATGATTAAAACAGGCAAGATAGAAGAGGCAAAAGCCCTTTTACCAAAGGCCGCGGCGACGATCGAGTCAAATCCTCGCGTGATAAACATGGTCGCGCCGCTAATCGAAATCGCCGTTAGGCTGGATGAGCGCGAGACAGCGCTAAGCTTAGCTCGCAAGCACTCGCACGCCATACTCGATAGCAACGACGATCTGAACGACCTGCGATTTTTCATCGCCGTTAGCGCGTTCGGCGATGAGAGCGACTACAAAACGGCTTTACAGCTAGCGGGCGAATTTGACGCTAGAAACGGCAACACCTACTACTCGGACTACCTGAACGAATTTTACGCGGAGTTTGGTTTTTAGCTTTTGCGGGTTAAATTTTATGGACAAATTCGGAGTTAAATTTATAAAATTTGACGCGCTGAGACCCGCATCTTTAAGGTGCTAAATTTGGTTTTGTCAAATTTGGCGTCGCACTCTTAAATTTTTTAAACAAACATGATTGCTTGAAGTCGTCTTGCTTCTTTGTTAAGGGGGAAGGGGCTTGAATTACGCTCTGCTTTGCAGTTACGAGGTAAAGCCGAAGCAAAAGAGCTCCTTAGCGATTTATCTGTTTTCTTTTCTTTGGGAGAGGAAGGGGTTTCTACTTACGGTCTGCTTGCAGCTACGAGCGAAGCGAAGTAGAGCGTCGCCTTCCTTTGCTTCGGCTTTGCCTCACAACTGCAAAGCAGACCCTCTCCCAAACCCTCTCTAACCCCACTGCACGTGAGATGTGGCGACATAGCTTTGCTGACGCAAAGCGTCGCGGATTT
>CAUQMN010000107.1:0-5256 GCA_963518765.1 uncultured Campylobacter sp. | reverse complement strand
AATTTATGCTATCTTGCGCGTAAAATCCGATCGTTTTTAGCGTTTGATACTGGATGCCTGACTCCCTTACCGTCGGCAAACCGACTCTGCCGTAGATTGGATTATAGATATTGATATTTAGGTGAGCGCCCGTGTCTCTTAGGCCGCCCGGTCGGTAGCGGTAGTAGCTTTTAGCATCGATGCCAAAGAGCAAATTGTGTTCTATCTCGCCCGTTTGCGCGTAGCCGTTTAGCGTGAGCGAGCCCGCGTGCGTGCGGTGGATGAAGCCGTCGTAGTATTCGTTTCGCCTAGTCGCCGTTCCGGTGTTTAAATTTACGTTCATTAGCCTGATGTGGCCGTACTCGTGCTTTGAGCGCGAAAACGCGTAAGCGCCGCGCAGTAGCCAGTCCTCGCCGATATTTTTTTCAAAATTTACATCCACCGTGTCAAGCGTCGTTTTTAGTTTATTAAACGGCTCGTCAAGGCGCCTTTTCTTATCTATCGGCAGTAGCTTGCCCGTGTTTGGGATGAGGTACATACCGCGGTCGATCGGATCGATCGATTTGGAGTGCGCGTAGGCGAAATTTATGCGGTAATCATCGCCCTTATACGATAGCGAAGGCGCGAAAAGCTCGTTTTCTACGCTGCCAAACTCCCTCCAGTAGCGCTTTTTGCTTTTGTCGAATATAAATCTATAAGCAAAGCCGCTATCAGCAATCGGCCCCGTGGCGTCAAAGCCCGCGTTCCAGTAGGCATGGTTGCCGATACCCGCCCAAATTTCGTTTGAGAAGTCGTATTTTGGCTTTTTAGTGACCATATTTATGATGCCGCCTGGCTCTTGCGCGCCGTAGAGCAGGCTAGAGGGGCCTTTTAGCACCTCGACGCTTTCTACGGTTTTGTTAAAGCTATGCATGACGCTAGCAGGCACGCCGTTTCGCATGATCGAGCCGTCGCGTCCGCCGCCAAAGCCTCTTTTTATGATCGAGTCAAAGATGCCGCCAGTGGTGTTTCCGTAGCTAACGCCGCTCACGTTTTGAAGGCTCTCGGCTAGAGTCTCGGGTTTTTTATCTTTTAGTTGCTGCTGGGTTACGACGTTTACGGTCTGCGGGATCTCTAAAATAGGCGTATTCGTTTTGCCTACTTCGCTGGTTTTAGCGCGGTATCCGTCGTCCGCTCTCTCGCTAACTTCGACGCCTTGCAATGCTACGTCGGCGGCGAAAATTTGAGTTAAAAGCAGCGACGAGGCCGCTAAACTTAGGCTAAATCTGTTCATTTATTTTTTCTCCGTTTTAAAATACATTATCATTATATTATTCTTACGCTTAAAATTCGGCCTTATTTTAGGCTATAATTTCGGCTATGAAATACGCAAATTTAAAACAAATACAATCTTTTCTAGGCAAATTTAAAAAAATAACCGCGATCAGACGCGCGGGCGATATGGCGATATTTATAGAATTTGACGGCGAGCTCGGGCTGTTTTTTGATCTTAGCAAGTCTGACTCCGCGATCTACGCAAATCCTGATTTTCTAAACGTCAAAGAGTACAAAGCGCCCTTTGACGTCGCGCTTAAAAAAAGGTTCTGGGGGGCTAAAATTTTAAATTTAAGCGTGCCCGAGGGAAATAGAATTTTAAAGCTGGAGTGCGAATTTCAAGGCTCGTATAAGAGCCTGGCCTCAAGCCTATTTTTGGAGTTTACGGGGCGCTTTACCAACGCGATCATCACGGACGAAAAGGGCGTCATCGTCGAGGCTTTGCGCCATATAGATAATAATTTTCGCGTGATAAAACCGGGGCGCGAGCTGCTAGAGTTGCCGCCGGCTACGATAAAAGAGCGCCAAACGTCGCCGATAACGGATTTTGCGCAGTATTTTAGCGAGGAATTTAAGCGGGTAAATAACGCAAAGCTAGAAAATCTGCGCGCCGTAAAATCGGCTGCAATAGAGCGAAAAATGCAAAATTTAAGCGAGATTTTATCGGGGCTTGAAAACGAAGCAGACCTAAACGCGCAAAGCGAAATTTTAAGCAAAAACGCGGGGCTGATCTTATCAAATTTACACGCGTTAAGGGACTACGAGCGCGAGGTAACGCTAAATGATTTCGAGCGAGGCGAGGTGCGGCTCGTGCTAGACGCCAGCCCCAAAATCGCCGCAAATGCGATGTTTGCCAAAGCAAAAAGGCTAAAGCAAAAGGCGGCGGGCTTAATCATCGAGCGGCAAAATTTGACCGAAAAGCTGGAGTTTTTATCAAATTTACAAACGCTCGTAAATGAAGCTAAAAGCGCCGAAGAGCTAGAAATCCTAGCGCCTAAAAAAGCCCGCGCCGTAAAGCAAAAAGAGCAAAATCAAAACGTCGAGGATTTTTATATCGAGGGTTATAAAATCAGCATCGGACGCAACGAAAAAGGCAACGTCTGGCTGCTAAAAAACTCGAAAAAAGACGACATTTGGATGCATCTAAAAGACCTGCCGTCCGCGCACGTCATAATTAAAACCGCAAAAAGTGCTCCTAGCGAGGAAATTTTGAGATTTGCGGCGAAAATTTGCGTAAATTTTAGCGTCAAAGGCGGCGGGACGTACGAGGTTGATTTTACCAAACGTAACAACGTCAAAATTACGAGCGGCGCAAATGTAAATTATATTAATTTTAAGACGATATTAGTAACAAAGCACGACTAAAAACAGGAGGCGAAAATGGCCGTAACACCCCTTGGCAACACGATTTTTATCAATCAAAACGTAAATATGGTCTCAAACAAGGTCGCCGACGTCCAAAATAGATTTGACTTGCAAAATCTCGCCGCCGCATCGCTGGCAAGCGACGAAAAACAAGAGGTCTCCGAAGAGCGACCGACCGAGGAAACCTACAAAATCGACCCTGAAAACGAGCACGAAAAGCAAAAGGGCAGGCAGGGGCAGGGCGAGCTCGCCTCGGAGCAAAAAGGCGAAAACTCTGACGACGAAGACTCCGAAGAGCACGTCGCGGCTAACGACTTTCCGCAGGCATCGCCCGTATTTCATCATCTTGATCTTAAAATTTAAGCTTTCGGGCTTAAATTTGACCGCTTGCGGCTAGGCGGTCAAATTTGGCTCGAGTTATATCAACTTTGAGCTTTTATTCGCCAAATTTAAGCAGCCTTTTTTAGCAAAATCTAGCACAGTTGGTTAAATCTGCGCCGAATTTGCCGCCCCGCTTGGCAAAATTTAACCCAAATCCGCCAAATTTGCCGCTCCTTTTTAATCAAAAATAAAATTTAGCGCAAATCTGTCAAATTTAACCGTCCGCCAAAGCCCGCAAGCGTAAATTCGCCTCAAATTTCGGCGCTTTTAAGCGAAAATTTTATACAATTTTACTCAAAAAAGGAAAAATCATGAAAACGCGTATAATCACCGGCATCGCGCTATTTGCGGTAGTTTTGGTCATCTTTTTCGTCGATAGTTATCTGTTAAATTTCGCCATTTTAGGCTTCGTGCTTTACACGGCCTTTAGCGAAGCGCAAAAGCTTTACGGCCTTCAAGGAAACTCGCTTGCGCTCACGGCGGTTATTTTTTATCTGCTTACGCCCTTTTCAAACCCCGCATTTATCGCTATTTTAGCGGTCTTGCTCGTGGTTAGTTTCCTCGCGCACTTTAAGAGCGAAAATCTAACGCCCGCGCTGCCGTTTTTATATCCGATGACGCCTATTTTTCTCATCTGGATGCTTTATTCGCTTTATGGCGTTGGCTACTTGGCGTGGCTGATTTTAACGGTCGTGGCGTGCGATAGCGGTGCGTTTTTCGTCGGTAAATTTTGCGGCAAGCACGCCTTTAGCCAGACTTCGCCGAATAAAACCTGGGAAGGCGTCGCAGGCGGTATCGCCGTGGCTACGGTCTTTGGCGCGGGCTTTGGCTGGGTGCTGACCGATAGCTTTTGGCATAGCCTCATCACGGCGTTTTTGGTTGCGACTTTCGGCGTTTGGGGCGATCTTTTCGAGAGCTACTTAAAGCGCCGAGCGGGCGTCAAAGATAGCGGTACATTGCTACCGGGTCACGGCGGCATGCTTGACCGCATCGACGGCTATCTTTTCGGCGTTGCCGCGATGCTCTGGACGCTATCGTGGTAGTGCTGGGCTCGACGGGCTCGATCGGGACGAATACCCTAAATCTAGCCCGCAAATTCGGCCTTAGCGTCGAGGCGATGAGCTGTGCGTCAAACTACGAGCTTTTAAACGAGCAAATCGCCGAATTTAAGCCCAAATTCGTCTGCATCGCCGAGCCTAAATTTGCTAAATTCGTAAAGCACAAACGCGTTTTTGCGGGCACACAGGGCATCTGCGATATGCTAAAAGAGTGCGAGAGCGAGCGCGTCGTAAACTCTCTAGTGGGCTTTGCGGGGCTTGCTCCGAGCCTGGCCGCGCAAAAGCTGGGCAAAAAACTAGCGCTTGCCAACAAAGAAAGCCTCGTCGCGGGCGGCAAATTTTTAGACAGAGGCGCGATAAATCCGATAGATAGCGAGCATTTCGGGCTTAAATTCTTGCTCGCAAACAAAACCCCGGTCGCTAGGCTCGTCATCACGGCCTCGGGCGGCGCCTTTTACAAAACCCCGCTAAAAGCCCTAAAAACCGTAGTTGCAGCTGACGCGCTAAAGCATCCTAACTGGAGCATGGGCGCAAAAATCACGATAGATAGCGCGACGATGGCGAACAAGCTTTTTGAGGTACTGGAGGCCTTTTGGCTCTACGGCGTACGGGATATCGAGGCGCTCATCGAGCGCACGTCCACGGTGCACGCGCTGGTGGAGTTTGCCGACGGCTCGACTACGGCGCATCTATCCAAAACCGATATGATTTTAGCCATCGCGCATGCGATTTTGGGCGAGGACGGGGTGCTAAATTTGAGCGCTGCCGATGCGAAAAACGGGCAAATCGTGCCGAATTTAGACTTAAAAACGCTAAAAAATATAAAATTCGGCGAGATAAATTTGAAAAAATATCCTATCTTTTCGCTAAAAGACCAAGCTTTGCAAAACCCGGATCTCGGCGTTGCGATAAACGCCGCAAACGAAGTCGCCGTGTATAAATTTTTGCGCGGCGAATGCGGATTTTTAGATATCTCTCGAACGGTTTTAGCCGCGGCAAAGAGATTTGAAAACGAGAAGATAGAGGGCGAGAGTAAGATATTTGAAGTGGATTTAGAAGTGAAAGCGTGGGCGGAAAGGTCGCTTAAATAGCGGCTCGTCTCGCGAGTGCTTTTCCGAGATTTTGCAAAATTTTCGCTCCGCAGGCTATATGCCTAGCG
>CAUQMN010000106.1:0-5268 GCA_963518765.1 uncultured Campylobacter sp. | reverse complement strand
CGCCTACACCAGGCAGTGCGTAGAGGCGCTGGCTAGGACGCTGGCAAACAGCGGCATTTGCGTGGTTAGCGGAGCGGCCATCGGCGTGGATATCGCCGCGCACAAGGGCGCTTTCCCGCATACGGTCGCCGTTTTTGGCAACGGACTAAATAAAATCTACCCTCCAAGCAACGCCAAAATCATCAGAGAAATTTACCAAAATGCGCTGGCTCTTAGCGAATACGACCCGGGTGAGCCGCCGCTTGCGTATAGATTTTTGGAGCGAAACCGCATCGTAGTCGCGCTCTCGCAGGCTCTAGTCGTGGCGCAGGCCGATACCAGAAGCGGCTCGATGCAAAGCGCGCGCATGGCAAAGGAGCTTGGCGTGCCGATATTTACGCTGCCTCAGCGCCTAGGCGAGAGCGACGGGACGAACGAACTGGTCGCTAGCGGCGCGGCAAATTTGATAAACGATTTTGACGAATTTGCCTTTCGTTTCGGCGGCAAACCCGCTCCCGCGCAAGAGGATGAGGTGATAAAATTTTGCAAAAACGGCGCGAGTCTTGATGCGGCTTTGGCGAAATTCGGCGATAAAATTTACGAATACGAACTCGAAGGCAAGCTGCGAATATCGGGACTTACGGTGTTTGCGGAGTAAATTTGCTCTATCTGTTTTGCAAGGACGTAGATTTAAATTTTGCGCTAGGCGAGCGGTTTAAATTTTGAAAGACCAGGCCAAACGACGGCAAATTTAAGCAGCTTTTAGTTTAAATTCGCGCAGTTTGCAGGCGATTTTTAAATTTTAGGATTACGTAAATTTTTGGCGTGCGAGAGTAAAATTTGCCCGCACGTTTTTGCGGTTTTTTAAATTTGCTCGAGCTTGCTTGGAGTAACGTTTTTATCGGACTACGTTTGCTAAGATTAGACAAATTTACGCGATAAATTTTACGGCAAAATTGTTTGCAGCGGGTTTAATTATTTCGGTAATTTCTTAAATTTGCCGCTTTGCGCGGATTTATTTGTAACGCAAATTTGAACTGCCAGGTTTAATGTTTCGCAAAAATCGGCAAACGGCAGCGAATTTTTGATATAAATTTGCCTGCAAATAACCAAAATTAGGCGCAAAAATCAAAATCTAAAGGACGAAAATGAGCATAATGGCCATCGACGTGGGGCTAAAACGTATCGGCGTGGCGCTAGCCGTCGGGCAAACCGTGATGCCGCAAACGCCCGTACTGCGCAAAAATCGCAATCAAGCCGCGCGCGACGTTAGCGCCGTTTTGCGCGAATACGGAGCAAAAAAGCTGGTCGTGGGCGTGCCGCTTGGGGGATCTAGCGAGGACGAGATGCGAAGGCGGATCGCGCACTTCGTGTCGTTACTGGAATTTGACGGCGAAGTAGTCTATCAGGACGAGGCGACGAGCAGCTTTGAGGCGAGCGAAATTTACGCCGAGAGTAGGCGCGACGGACGGCTGGATAGTATCGCGGCGATGATTATTTTAAAGCGGTATTTGGGGCTTTGAGGCAGTTTGGAGCACGGTAAAACGGCGGCAAATTTGAGTTTTGCGCTAGTGCTACGTTATGGTCGTCTCGGCTACTCGTTGCTAGCGCGGAGGTAGAGTAAAATTTGAGCTAATTTTACGCCCTCGCGGTAAATTTAATCGAGGTTTTTGCGTAAAATTTAAAAGCGGCTTGAGCGGCGGATTTTCGAGTCAAATTTGACTGCACGGATTCGACGTAAAAGCTCCCCCAAGCCCAGCTGTGCGCCGCTACCGGCTATAGCGTCGTATCCGTTCACCTGGAAACCGCACTTGCTTCGCCGTGCTAAATCTATGCTCGCCGTTTTTCATGACGGTAAGCGTTGCGCTAGCCCTGTTTGCAAACTCGCAAATCGTTTCAAAAGATGTTAGATCGTCGTTTTCGCCGTATAAAATATGCGTCGGCACAGTCCAGAAGGCAGGATGTTTTCTGACGTAGCAAAGATATCTCCATGAAAGTCTTTCTCTGAATTTTGTGCTCAGTTCGCCCTTATCTCACAGCTCCTCCTCGCTCGCGTTTGCCCGCGACAGCATGTTTAGGATCAAATTTTCCATATTTACGATAGGAGAGATAAAATACGCCTTCTCGTGCGTATGTCCTGCAAGGCGTGCATGGCAAAACGTACCGATACCGTTTGCTACGATCGTCGCGGATTTGCGGCTTTTAAGGATAGACTCAAAATACGGCGCAAATTCCTCTTTCGCCTCCCCGCGGCGTGCGCAGTCGTAATCAAAATTTAGGCACGTCGCTATCTGCAAAAAGCCGTCGGTAGTGGGCCGCTTCTGCCGCGCTTCCGCCTTTACTGTGTATGTATATAGCTATACCTTTCATGATTTTGCCTTTTTGCGGCGGTTAAGCGGTTAAAATAAAAGCGCTTTGGTGCCGCAACTAGTTAAATTTGAGCAGCCCGTCCTCGTCAAATTTAAACGGGCCCCAAGCCACCTCCCAGTAGTATCCGTCCGGATCGGCAAAATACGCGTGATATCCGCTCCAAAACGCATCTTGGGACTTTTTGACTATGACTCCGCCCGCCTTTTTACTAGCTCTATGACGCTACCCGCGTCCTCTTTGTTTTTTACGTTGCAAGTTAGCGCTATGTCGTCAGATCCGCTGCCTCTGGGCGGATTGTTCTCGTTGATATCTCGCGCCGACACGCCAAAAAAAGGGGAGGGTAGAGCTCAAATTTAGCCACTGGAGTTAAAAGCACGCTGCTGGTCGCCGTCTTTATAATCCGTCTCGTAACCTAGGCCGTCTCTGTAAAATTTTAGCACCCTTTGCATGCTTCGCACGCCTAGGTAGACGCAGGTTATTTTATTCATTTTAGCCTCCGTTATTTGGGCTTATTATATCATTTTAGCGGTAGCGGCTTTGGGTCAAATTTGAGCTTATCAAACGAAGCAGGGCGGTTTAACGAGCTTTAAAAATGCTAGTAAAATTTCAAAAAGCTAAATTTTATCCTCGTTTTGCATCTCAAATTCGTAAGCTTCGTTTAAGACGCGCACGAGCATATCCGGCAAATATGGCTGCGGCAGCGACAGGACGCGTATTTTTGGATTTAGGCTTGTCTGCGCGCTCGTATTTTTAAGCACGATAAAGGCGATTTTTTTCTCTGCGATGTCGTTTTGTAGCGACTCGTCTATGCTTTGCAATAAGCTCTCGTTGATAAAAACGACATCCGGGCGAAAAATCATATCCCGCACGTGGCGTTTTACGACGTCCCATTCGCGGCATGGCTTGACGTCGATGCCGATGAAATCGAGATCTTTTTTCAATGCGTAAAAGGCGCTAGCGTCCGGATGAGCTATGAGGGCGATGAAATTTTTGGGATTTTTTATTTTTATATTTTTTATGGCGTCAAGCTTTCGGCTTGATATTTTGAGCGATATTTCGGTGCTTATGCGAACTGTGTTTCCAAACTCGAACCAGATATCAGAGCCGTTTTTACGGGCGAGAGCTTGCGCTAGTCGGTAAAATTTACGGCTTTTTTTCGACATATTTATATGTATGGCGCAGGGGTTTTTATTTACGAAAAAATTGGTCTTGGACGCCGCGCTGATCGTAAATTTGACGTTATCTTTATAGTAATTCGAGAGCAAAAATTTTATCGTTACGGTCGAGTCCGAGACGCTTTTTAAAAATATCTGCGCTAGCGCGTCTATAAGCTTAGCCAGGGCATCTATATCCGCATAAAATATGCGCGGATACGCAATATCGTAATCAAAAATCACTCGGTTGCGATTTTTTGCCGCATCTTCGTTTAGCGACGAGGCTAGAAATACCAAGCCTCCCGCGATATCGATTTTGCAAGGATTTTTATCGGAGTTTTGTAGTTCGTACGTTTTTTGCAAAGGGGCAAATTCGATGAAATTTCGCTTTTGCCTACGCGTCCTAGCGTATAAAAAATATCCGACGCATAGCGCGGCGTAAAAGGCGAGCGATATCAAAAATGCGCCTAAAAAGCTCATCGTCGCCCCTTTAAATAACCAGCATCGCGTCGCCGTAGGAGTAAAATTTGTACTTTTTCTCCACGGCGGTTTTATAAATCCGCATAGTCTGATCAAGTCCGACAAAGCTTGTAACGAGCATAATTAGCGTCGATTTTGGCAGGTGAAAATTCGTAAGCAGGTAGTTTTGGCGGATGGGTTTGTTGTTTAAATTTAAAAACAGTCTGCACTCGCCGCTAGACTTGCCGCTTCTGGCAAACTCCTCCACGCAGCGCGTCACCGTCGTGCCTACGCCCAGGATCGGTCTGTTTGAGTTTATCAAATTTTGCGTATCTAGCGGGATATCGTAAAACTCCGCGTGCATCTTATGCTGCGTGATATCCTCGCTCTCCACGCCCTTAAATGTCCCCGCGCCCACGTGCAGCGTGAGGTAGGCTATCTCGCGGTTTTTGGCTAGGCGCGCGATCATCTCGTCGCTAAAGTGCAAGCTCGCCGTCGGAGCCGCCACCGCACCCTCGTTTTTGGCAAACACGCTTTGATACCAGCTCTCGTCGTCTTTGGTATCGCTTCGTTTAATGTAGGGCGGCAGAGGTACGTGACCGATGTGAGATAGGATTTTATAAAGCGCGGTCGCGTCCAAATGTTCGCCGTTTTGGCTAAATTTGACCGTGCGAGAGCCATCCTCAAAGAGCTCGCAGACCTCGGCGGTCAAATTTCGGTCGAAATTTAAAACGCTGCCCGCGCGGACCTTGCCTTTTATATAGACGCTAAATTTACCGTCCGCAAGCGGAGAGTTTAGCAGTAGCTCCGTCTCGCCGCCACTATCTTTTTTGCCGTAAATTCTAGCCTTTACCACCTTGGTATCGTTAAAAATAATATCGCAAGGCGGTAAAATTTCGGGCAAATCGCCGAATTTTAGATGAGAGATTTTTTCGCTAGCTCGCTCGTAGACCAGCAGTCTGGCGTCCTCTTTGGGAAAGGTCGGGAAATTGGCGATTAGCTCCGGCGGTAGCTCGTAGTCGTAGGCGTCAAGCGAGTTTGGATTTAAAATTTGACTCATTTGGCTAGCCTACTTGGTTTCATGGTTATTCGTCCTCTTTTTCTTCGCCGTTTTCTTGCCCCGGCTCTTCGCTTTTAGCTGGATTTACGCGGGCGGCTATAAAGATAGAAAGCCCGTAAAGACCGATGAGAGGCACAGCCATCAAAAACTGGCTGAGGATATCAGGAGGCGTCATGATCGCGGCAAATATAAAAATCACGACGATAGCATAGCGGAAGGAGTTTTTGAGCATCTTATCATCGACCA
>CAUQMN010000105.1:0-5300 GCA_963518765.1 uncultured Campylobacter sp. | reverse complement strand
TCGTAAAGACCAATATCGAAAAGCTAAACGGTATAATCGACATCGAAAGCGAAGTGGGCAAGGGTACGACGATGAAGCTAAAAATCCCGCTCACGCTAGCCATTATCCAGTCGCTTTTAGTCGGAGCTCAGGAGGAATTTTTCGCTATCCCTCTAGCAAGCGTCTTAGAGACCGTGCGTGTACCGATCGACGATATATATACGATCGACGGTAAAAACGTGCTTAGACTACGCGATGAAGTGCTTTCGCTGGTTAAGCTATCAGACATCTTCGGTGTCAAGCAGGTCTTTGACGGCGGAGATCAGACCTATGTGGTCGTTATCGGCGTAGCGGAGGCAAAACTAGGCATCATCGTAGATAGCCTAGTTGGACAAGAAGAGATCGTCATCAAATCAATGGGCGATTATCTGCAAAATATCCCTGGAATCGCGGGTGCAACGATAAGAGGCGACGGCCGCGTAACTCTAATCATCGACGTGGGCATGATGATGGAGATGGCAAAAGACATAAAAGTAGACATAAAAGCTAGTATAGAGGCCTCAAAGAGCGTAAAAGAAAAACCGAGCGATTATAAGGTGCTAATCGTAGACGACTCGAAGATGGATAGAACCATAATGCAAAAATCGCTCGCGCCTCTTGGCGTAACGGTGATAGAGGCTACTAACGGCGTCGAGGCTCTAACTATCGTAAAATCTGGCGAACATGCGCTTGATGCGATGCTAATCGATATCGAGATGCCGAGAATGGACGGCTATACGCTAGCGGGCGAAATTAGAAAGTATTCAAAATATAGAAATTTGCCGCTAATAGCGGTAACTTCAAGAACGTCAAAAACCGACAGGCTAAGAGGCGTGGAGGTAGGAATGACTGAGTATATAACTAAGCCGTATTCGTCCGAGTACCTTGAAAACGTAGTTAGAAAAAATATCAAATTAATAGGATAGAACATGAACGACAAACTAAATCAGGTTCTAAAAAGACAAAAAAGACAGGTGATGGATCCTAGCGAAAAAGAGCGTGAGGAGATCGTCCAGCTAGTCGGTTTCATTGTAGGCGACGAGGAGTACGCGATACCTATTTTAAATATCCAAGAGATTATTAAACCGATCGAATACACTCGCGTGCCTAGCGTGCCGGAGTATGTTTTGGGCGTATTTAATCTGCGCGGTAGCGTCATCCCGCTAATCGACTTGAGAAAGAAATTTTCTCTAAACGCCGCAAAACCGAGTCCAAGTACGAGGTATATCGTGATGAAAGAGGGCGATAACGTCGCGGGATTTGTTATAGATAGGCTAACGGAAGCCATCAGGATACAGCAAAATAGAATCGATCCGCCGCCTGAAACGCTTTTAAAAGACAAAGGCATGATTTACGGTATCGGCAAAAGAGATAATAATATCCTTACGATTTTAAAAGTCGAAGCGTTACTAAAACGCGATTTTTAGGGTCAAATTTGATAAAGCTTTGCGTATTTGATTTTGATTCGACCCTAATGGACGGCGAGACGATAGATTTTTTAGCTGCAGCAAAAGGCGTGGGCAACGAGGTCAGCGAAATAACTGCAAAAGCGATGGTGGGCGAGCTTGATTTTTTTGAGAGCTTGACGCGCCGAGTGTCGCTTTTAAAGGGGCTTGAGCTCACTAAAGTAGATAAAATTTGCTCAAATTTACCGCTCATGCCAGGAGCCGCCGAGCTGATCGCACATCTAAAAAGCAAAGGCGTCAAGGTCGTAGTTTTTAGCGGAGGATTTCACGAGGGCACCGATAGAGCGCAAGAGAAGCTAAAATTTGACGCCAGTTTTGCAAACATCCTGCATCACAAAGACGGCGTCCTAACCGGACTCGTGGGGGGCGAAATGATGTTTGGCTTTTCAAAAGGCGCGATGCTTGCAAATTTACAAAATTTGCTTGGAATCTCAAAAGAGCAGACGATGAGCGTGGGCGACGGCGCCAACGACCTATCTATGTTTGAGCATTCAAATTTGAAAATCGCGTTTTGCGCGAAGCAAATTTTAAGGCAAGCGGCAACTTGTTGCGTGGATAAAAAAGATTTGCGCGAGATCGTAAATTTGATATAAAAAGGCGAGGAAAATGTTTAATAACGATATAAATTTTTCATTGTGGTGCGACTTTATCGAGCGCGACTTTTTGCAAGACGAGTTTGAAAATTTGCTTAAAATCGGCGCTATTAACGGCGTGACCTCAAACCCGTCCATCTTTAAAGCCGCGTTTTTATCGGACTCATACAAAGACGCCATCGGCCAAATGGGCAAAAAATATCCAAAGGCGCTTTACGAGGCGCTTGCAGTGCAAGATATCAAGATAGCCGCGACCAAGCTTTTGAGGCATTACGCAAACGGCGACGACGGGTTTGTTAGCATCGAGGTCGATCCTAGCTTTTGCGATAACGCCGCGGCTACGGTAGACGAGGGCGCTAGGCTGCACGCGGAAATCGGCATGCCAAACGTCATGATCAAAATCCCCGCGACAAAAGCGGGCTTTGAAGCGATGAGCGCACTAAGCGCGCGTGGTATCTCGGTAAATGCTACGCTGATTTTCTCGCCGGAGCAAGCTGTAGCGTGTTTAGACGCTTTTGAAGAGGGTTTGAAGACTTATGAGAAGAAATTTCCACTAACGCCGCTACCAAAAAGCGTGATTAGCATTTTTGTTAGCAGATTTGATCGCTTGCTAGATGAAAAAATGCGCGAAAACTCGCTACCGACGGGTCAAATCGGCATTATGAACGCGACTAAAATTTATAAAATCATAGAAAACAAAAACTTGCCGACGACGCGCGCGCTGTTTGCTAGCACGGGCGTAAAGGGCGACGAGCTGGCAAAAGATTATTATGTAAAAGAGCTAATGTATCAAAATGCGGTAAATACGGCTCCGCTTGATACTATCAAAGCTTTTATCGCTAGCAAAAACGAACCTAAAACCGCAGTTAGCGATGACAGTATAGAGAAATTTTTTGGCGTAGTAAAAAGAGCCGACATAGACATGGAAAAGGTTTATAAAGACTTGCTAAACGACGGTTTAAAGCAGTTTGTGACGGCATTTGAAGATATAATGAAAGCATTAAAATGAAGCCTTTAAGATTTACTTCAGTAGAGCAAGAAGAGGTTAAAGACTACGAACCTATCGGCTCTAGCATAAAATTCGACACTAGGGACGACGAGCTTGAGCGCATAATAAACCAGCGCGCAAATGCCGTAAAAAGCGACATAGAAGCCGTCAGAGCCAAAAATAAGCAGATGGCGCAGGCTAGAGAGGCTGCTGCAAACGAGTCTGAGGAGACTGCGCAGGACGCTAGCAGCGACGAGCCCAAAGAAGAACTTTTTGACGACCCCTCTAGCGACGGTAAATTTAAGAGCGAGGTTTTAGATCAAATTTCGCAAGAAAGCAAACCCAGTGACGAATCCTTTAACGAAGACGAGCCTAGCGACGAGACCTTTGTCGCGCGTATACCGTCGGTTAAATTCGACGATGAGGATTTGCCTAAGATAAAACTAGTAGACGACGATGATTTGGCGCAGATAAACGATGTTATCAGCGAGCCCTCCCAAGGCGATACCGAGCCTAATGATTACGAGAATAATGATTTTAGCGGTCTTTACGAGCCTTTAGAACTTAAACTAGACGTAAATAAAAATTTGCAAGAGATAAGCGAAGCATTGAACGAGATAGATAAAATGGACGCCTCCGATAAATTTAACGACGGTAAGGATATACCCGCTCAGAATGAGATTAAATTTAACGACTACGAATACGCTTTTAAGCAATATGATACCGAAATAGATAGCAAAGACGCGCCGGCGCAAGACGAGGTTGATTTTAACGGCGAGATAGCGCTAAATTCGGACTTGCCTTTGTTGCAGACCGGAGCCTATCTAGCTAGCAAAAACGACGCGAAAATAATCGACGAAGCCCGCAAGGACGTGCCGGAGATAAATGATGTGGATTTGCCTCGTCTTAAGGAGGCCGAGCCTGACGTAGAGCTAAAACCGGCGATAGATATTTTAGATTACGTTCCTTACGAGCCTAGCGAAGATGAAGACGAAGCAAATGAGGATGCGATTTTGAGCGAAGAGCCCAAATTTAGTAAAAATTTAGAACAGGTGGCTCAAACAGACGAAAAAAGCGCAGAAGAGCTAAATTTGCAAATGCCAAGCTTAATGCAAGAAAAAAGCGAGAAAAGCGACGATAAAGAAAATTCGGCGCCAAAATTTATTATTAAAAACGAGGAAAAATTGGAAAAGATACATGAAAGCAAGCCTCAAACGGCAGCGCAAGAGATAAATTTAAAACAAATAAAAGAGCGAAAGGATGAGCAAAATTTAGATGCTAGAAGCGTAGCCGGGTTAAATTTAAGCCCTAAAAACGAGCCCGTTAAGCCGGCACGAGTAGATAGAGCCGCGCTTTTAGCCGATCTTGTCGCAGATGTCGCAGAGCCTTTTGCACCGCAAGGATTTGGCGTAGGCGCAGCGACGGAGGACGATAGCGAAGAAAGAGCCGAGATAAAAAATAAGCTTGATGAGTATCTGCTAAAGCTAATCGAAGGCGGCGGAAGCGATTTGCACGTAAAATCGGGTAAAGTAGTGCGAGGTAGATTTAACGGCGAGATCGTAAAGATGGGTGATAGGGTTTTAGACTACGATAGGGCCGTACTGTTGGCTAAAGAAATTTTGGGAACGAATTATTATAATCTCATGAAAAAAAAGAACGTAGATTTTACGTACAAGCTAAACGACGATTTTCGCTTCCGCGCAAACGTTTTTTTGCAGATGGACGGCGTATCTTTCGTTTTTAGAACGATTCCGACTAGAATCCCTACGATGTCCGAGCTTTTGCTGCCGCCTATTATCGAGAAACTTTGCGATAAGGTAAATAGAGGCATCATCCTAGTAACCGGTCCGACCGGAAGCGGTAAAACTACGACGCTAGCTAGCATGATAAACTATCTAAATCATACGAAAAACTATCACATCGTCACCATCGAAGATCCGATCGAGTTTATATATAATGACGATAAAAGCGTTATTAATCAACGCGCTATCGGACAAGACGTCGATAGCTTTGCCGATGCGTTAAGGGCGTCTTTGCGTGAAGACCCGGACGTTATATTCGTAGGCGAGATGAGAGACCTAGAGACCGTTAGAACCGCGATAAATGCCGCAGAAACCGGCCACTTAGTGCTTGCGACGCTTCACACGCTTGATGCTAAAGAAACTATAGGCCGCGTTATAAATATGTTTCCAAAAGAGGAGCAAAACCGTATAAGAATGACTTTCGCATCGGTTT
>CAUQMN010000104.1:0-5313 GCA_963518765.1 uncultured Campylobacter sp. | reverse complement strand
CTTATCACCTTAACGTCTTGCTTAAATTCGCCGTGCACGCTGTCGTATTTGAGCAGATAGCGCGTCATGTCGCGCGTCGCCGTGTCGTTGATAGCGACAAGCTCAACATCGTCTCGCTCTAAAATAATACGAGCGGCACACCTGCCGATACGTCCAAAACCGTTGATCGCGATTTTTACCATGTTTAGCTCCTTGTGCTAGATTTTCCGGTCGCTTTCAAGAGCGCGGAAAGGTTATTTTCATGCTTTTAGCTTTTTGAGCGCTAAATTTACCCGCCTTTGCTTGTCGCTTAGCGCGTAAATTTAAGCCGTCATAAAGCCCGCCTTTTGCAAATTTAGCCCTGCACGGACGCCAAATGCAAGCCCGTCAAAGCCCAAAAATCCCCAAATTTTACAAAATCTCCATTTAATTTGCGCTTTATCGGCGAATTTTTTGATTTTCAACCAATTTTCACTTCAAATTCGCTAAACTGCACCGAAATTTTAAAGGCAAATTTATGAAAATCGCGCTTTTCGGCGGTAGTTTCGACCCGCCTCATCTCGGGCACAACGCCGCCGTTAAGGCTGCGCTAGAGCAGCTAGACGCGGACAAGCTCATCATAATGCCGACCTTTATCAGCCCGTTTAAGAGCGAGTTTTCCGCTCCGCCGCTGCTTCGGCTAAAGTGGGCGAATGAGGCTTGGGGCGCGCTAGATAGAGTGTGCGTGAGCGACTACGAGATCGCGCAAAACCGCCCCGTACCGACGATAGAAAGCGTGCGGCATATGCGGCAAATTTACACCGTGAGCGAGCTTTATCTCATTATCGGCGCCGACCATCTAGCCAGCCTAGATAAATGGCACGAGATAGACGAGCTCTTTAGACTCGCGACCTTCGTCGTAGCCAGCCGCGGCGACGTAACCGTGCCTGAAAATTTTAAAATTTTAAACATAAATGCGCCCGTTTCGTCCTCACAAATCAGGCAAAATTTGGACAAAAGCCTGATGATACCGCGCATAGCCGACGAGGCGGCGAAATTTTATCAAGGAAAATCATGCAAGAAAGAATCGAACGAATCATCAAAATCCTAGACGCCAAAAAGGCCGAAGCCATCGAGGCTATCGACATGAGCGGGCGCGAATACATCGCAAAATGCATCATCATCGCCACCACGATGGGCGAGCGCCACGCCTACTCGCTAACGGACGACCTAAAAGAGGGTCTAAAGGACGAAGGCGAGCAGTTTTTAGGTATCGAAAGCTCAGGCGACTGGGTCGTGATCGATCTAGGCGACATACTCATCCACCTCATGAGCGCGCAGTACCGCGCTAAATACAACATCGAAGAGTTCTTAAGCAAGCTAAAAGAGGCGAAAGCCTAAGCCAAATTTAGCTTGCCGCGCGGATAGCGTCAAATTTGCCCAAAGCGCAAAGCGGACGGCAAATTTGACCGAAGCCACCGCTATAAACTGCTGAGATTTGCCGGATCCTGCAAGCGGCGTGCTTGATTATTTTAGCCAAAAGCCGACGCGCAGGCTTTTGCTTTTATTTAAATTTAACCGATTTTAGAAAGCTATTTTTGGACGCGATTTCGCTGGGCGACTCCGGGCTAGCAGCGAGCGCGAAGCCCGCAAATTTCAAAAATCGAACTAAAAACTTATGCTAAATTTTCCCCATACTAAAAAAATCAAAAATCATCTTGCAAAATTTGACTTTGAGGCTGGCGATCAAGAAGGAAAGTTTGCGGTCAAATTTGGCTCCCCAAGTCGGTAAAATTGGTTTTACAAAAACGGGCAAAAAGGAGCCAAATTTGAACTTTTTAATACGCAAAAGCAACCGATTTTGCGCGCTACGGTCAAGGCAGTTTTAGCGCCGAAATTTAAAAGCCGACTACCGCGAGTTTTTCCTGCTTTTTAGCAATTATTTTATAAATTAAAAGCCTACCTTAAATCTAATTTTTATATAATCGATCAAAGCCAAGATAAAGGATGCTTATGTTTAGAAAAACTTTTGTTTTATTGGTTGCGCTCTTTACGGCGCATTTGTTTGCGGGCGACGCGTACTCACACACGAGCGAGTCAGCCCAAAAGGGCATAGCGCAGGCTCAAATCGCGCTTCCAAAAAACGTCACGGGCGGCGATATTTACGTCGGACTTTTTAAAGACGCCCCAAAGACGCAAGCCAAAGCGCCGGTCGTAGTTTTCCTGCACGGCTCATCTGGTATCAACAACAAAATAGGCCTTGACAAATGGCAAGAGTGGCTAGCAAAAGAGGGCATAGGAAGCTTTATGTTTGATAGCATGGCCCTAGAAAACAGGATAACCTACAAATCTCCGGCAGATAAGGAGATTTACGAAAAAGTCCATTCGCTGCGCTCTAGCGAAATCAAAATCGCCCTGGATGCGCTAAAAAACACGGAGTGGGCGGATACGAGCAAGCTGTTTTTAGCCGGCACCAGCGAAGGCGCGGTGGCTGTAGCCAGACATGAGGGCAAGGACTTTTTGGGCAAGATTATAAACTCTTGGTCGTGCGAGGAGAACTACTTCGTAAAAGAGCACAAAACGGCGCTTAACGATACGCCGGTTTTAAATTTAATAAGCGATCAGGATAAATATTTCTCTCAAAAAAATAGCTATCTAGGCAACGAAAACGCCACCGGAAACTGCGCCGCAGCCTACGGCGACAAGAAAAATGCGATAGTTTTACTCTTGCCCAATGCTCCGCACACGCTCATAAATTTGCCGGCCGCGCGCTTTGCGACCGTTTCTTTTATCAAAAGCATACTTGGAGGCACGCTTGACGCCGATACGATCGGCGAGTAACGACTGATAAATTTGCGGCGATGAGATTCATAAATTTTGTCGCCGCGCTGCTTTTTAGCGCTAAGTCTTTGTTTTAGAGGTTCGTTTTACGCCTTTATGTTTGATTTCGCCGCCTATATTTTTGACGTTTGCGTAGTTTTTGTTCACGCGCTTTTTACCGACTTGTAAATTTGAGCCGAATTTTAGCGGTCTCGCGGCAAAAATACTTCGCTTTTGATAAATTTGTTAAATCTTAGCTCCGCATTTTACTTGTCGAGACAGGCATTTTAAAAACGTTAAAATTTGAGCCGCTATGCCGCGCGCCCCTCACCACCGATAAATTTTATCTTCGTAAGCGATCAGCCTAAATTCCTCTTTGTGGTTGCCGTTGCCGATCGTGTGGCTGTCTTGGCCCGCGCCGAGGCGTAGCTTATGCAGCCTGCCTCCGTATGTACCCACAAAAAGCACGCCCCCGTCCTCGCTTAGAGCCATAGACTTTATCGTGCCGCCCAGATAGTGGCGCCAAATTTTACGTCCGTCCTTGCCGACTGCTCTGATGTAGCCGTATGCATCGCCCATGATGTAAAAATCCTGCGTCGCCACGCCCGCGTACACGCGCATCTCGTCGTCTACTAGCGTAAAATCCCTATCGCGATATATCTGCGCTCCGCGCTTTAGCAGCGCCCTATCCACGCCGATCGTAACTCCGTTGTAGAAGTGGCAGGAGTTTGTGATGAGCTGCGTATCGTCTGCGCTAAATAGACAAAAGTGCGGATAGGAGCTCTGCGCGCCGATGCCGCCCAGCCGCTCGCCCTCGCTATCCATCAGGGCATGATCACCGCACTGCTCTCCCGCGACGATTAGCTCGTTGTCATTTGAGAGCGTCGCGTTTGCCATATCTATCTCAAGTTCGTCGTCATCGCCCTCATCCTCGTAGATCGGATGTATAAGCTTCGCACCGCTTTGCGAGATCAAAAAAATTCCGTCATGGGCGGTCAAAAGCACCTTGCTGCCGTCGTTAAAGGGTAAAATTTCAGCCTCGTCGTAGATGATCTCCAGCTCGTGGCTAAATCTCGCCACCAGTTCGCCGCCGCTCTTGCCGTCGTAGCCTTTTACGAGCTCTATCTCGCCTCTCCTAAGCAAGGCGTAAATTTCGTTTCGCTTGGATTTGCCCACGGCGATGACGCCCTTTGCCACCCCAATCACGCGGTCGCCTTCTAGCAGATACAGCATTTTGTGCCAGCCTTCAGGCTCGCTTTGCGAGACGATAAAAAGGACGTTCTCGCCGCCAAGAGGGCAAATTTGATCGACATTGCCTAGCTTGTCTCCTATTTTATCCTTCTCGTCAGCGTCGTCCGCTTCATCCTCACACTCCCCAAAGATAACGTTTGAGGGCGGAAAATCGGCTCTAAATTTAGCCGTTTCGCCCCGCTCGTTGGCTTCTTTTAACAGCGCAAAAACCGCCTCGCCCAGATGCGCGCGCTCATCTACGGGCTCCTCGCCTTTATACGCGTCCCAGCCGTGCGCCTCGGCAAAGGCCACCATGTCGTTTACGGCCTTGGCGTATTTCTCGCCTTTTTCGTTCCACTCCTTTTTGAGGGCTTCGCGTTCTTGATTTTGCATTGATTTCCTTTGGATTTTGTTTGCCGCGGCTATCGCGCTGCTTACGGATTTTACCTAGTCGTTTTAAATTTAAGGCTAAATTTGCTACCATAAAACGCTTTTTTTTGGGGGGGGGGTTAAATTTTTCCCAAAAGCGGTATTTTTGTAAAAACCAATTTAAAAGCGGTAAATTTAAAAAAGCTCTGCAAAAAGGCCTCGTGAATTTACCTAACGAAGCAGCAAGGCTCTAAAATCGGCGACAAATCAAGACGGTAAAATTTAGCGAGTTTAAAAGCTTAAATTTATACCGCTAAAACGCGCGCTCCAGGCCAAAGCTCATCCACTAAGGCTTAAAACTCGCTAAATTTAGGGCGCAAATCAGGATTTAGCCTAGTTTTTGCTAAAGCCTCGGCTACCCGCTTCTGGGCCGCTAGCCGAAAATGCAGCAGCAGCTCTCTCCTCGCCCCCGTCCGTATCGATCAGGCGGTAGCCTAGTCCCAGAGCCGCCCCCAGACCGTTTTTATCTTTTGAGCCGTCAAATTTATCTGCGCTAAGCCAGGTAATCGTCATCAAAATTCTATTATTTAGCGTGAGATACGGCGTCATGGCGGCAAGCCTCTCGCCGAGATTTTTCGCGCCGCTTAGATCTGCGCCGTCCGTCAAATTTGCCGCACCGATCTGGCTAGTGCGCTCGGCAAACAAATTTACTCCCGCAGTAAGACCCGCCGCGCAGGTCGCAGCACCCTTTATGAACTCTCTTATTTTCATTTTCGCTCCGTTTTTGATTTATCGGTTGCTGCGACAAATTTACAAGCCGCGCACCAAACAAACCGTACCGTGTCCAAATTTATTTAAAATCACGGAAATTTAAATTTGAGTTGCGCTAAACGAGGTCCGAAAAAGCCGCACTTGGATTCAAACTTTATCTAAATG
>CAUQMN010000103.1:0-5329 GCA_963518765.1 uncultured Campylobacter sp. | reverse complement strand
TTTGCTACGGCAGTTTTTCTTTTACCAGTTGCATAAACTTTTGCCATAATTATTTTCCTTCTTTTTTAGCTATTTGAGCCGTGTGCGGATGCTCGCTGCCGGCGTAAACTTTTAGTTTTTTTATCATCTCTCTACCGAGTTTTGTTTTCGGAAGCATTCCGCGAACGGCTAGCTTGAACAGTTTTTCAGGTTTGCCAGCTAAAAGCTCGCCGAATTTCTCGCTTTTTGTGCTGCCGAAATATCCCGAATGGCGGTGATAAAGCTTTTGCTCGGCTTTATTGTTGCCCGTAAATTCGGCTTTAGAAGCGTTGATTATGATAACGTAATCGCCGCAATCGACATTCGGAGTGAAATTTGGTTTATGCTTACCGCGAAGCAGCGTAGCTACCTCGGTTAGCAATCTACCAAAACGCTTGCCTGCCGCGTCAAGCACGATCCACTCGCGCTCCACTTCGTTTGGTTTTGTTATTTTCGTCATTTCTTACCCTTTAGATAATTTTAAGTCGTGATTGTATTCAAATGCACCTTACAAATAGCTTAATTTAAGCTATATTTAAATATTAATGCTTCGAATTTCGTCCCGCAAAGCGTAAAATATCACCGCCCTCACGCTCAAATTCGGATAAATTTGAGCCAGTATTTTTTTGTACTCCTCAACCTGCGCGATATTTTCATCTATGTTTTTATCGCTCGTTTTGTAGTCGATCACGCAGATTTCGGTTTCGTCCAAGCAGAGCAGATCAAGCTGCTTTAGCGCGCCATCATATCGCAAGGGCTGCTCTTTAAACACCCTTTTTGCCTGCGTCATTTGCTTAAATTTAGGCTCGTTTATCAAATTTAGCCCGCGCGCGTAAATTTCATCCAGCTCGCCCTCGTCCAAAAATTTATGAAAAGCGTTTCGCATCGAAATTTGCGCCGTTTTTAGAGAACTCTCGTCGAATTTTTCCGCCATTTCAAGCAGATAGTGTAGCGCCAAACCAAAATAAATCGCCTTTTGATTTTTACCCTCGGTTTTGGGCGTTTCGTCTACGGTTTGCTTTGAAATTTGAACTAGCTCTATAGGCTCAAATTTGCCGGATGTAGTCAAATTTAGCGCCTTGCTAGGCGTTGGCTCGCCGAAGCTAAAATCAACCAAATCAAGATACTCTATAACCTCGCCGTTACTCTCATACGCCCCAAAAAAGCTCGGGTTTCTGCCGTTTGCGTCCGTTTTTTTGACGATGATTAGCCCGCTGATCGCCCGCGTTAGCGCGACGTATAGCTTGTTCATATCTTCTTCGCGCTCGAGCCGCGCCGCCTTTTCTTTTAGCCTTGCAAAATCCTCGTCGATGCACTGTTTTTTGACGTTGTGTCGCACCTGCCAGGAGCCCGTACCCGCGTCATATTCCGCGATGAAATTTGACCCGTCATGCCGCCCAGCGCCCATTTTATCGCACACGATCACGTTTTCAAACTCCAGCCCCTTTGACTTGTGGACGGTCATTATTTTCACACCCTCGCCGCTTTTTGCGCTCGCTTTTGCCTCAAATCTATCAAGATTATAGATAAACTCGGTCAAATTTGAATACGGCTGCGCCAGTTCAAGTAGCCGCAAAACGTCTGCGTCGCTCATATCTACGCCGAGCTTACCCGCCAGATAGTGCAGGCTCTCAAGCGCCGATTTTTGGGGATTTACGCTTAGTTTTACGGCGCTTACGTCTAGGATCGCTTCGGTATTTAGCTTGTAAATTCGCTCGCCAAATAGGCAAAATTTAGCGTATTCCACTACTGCGCGCACGTTTTTGCTAGCTAGCAGCGCCGTCACGCCCTCGCTCACGCTTTTTATGCCGGCTTCGTCAAGCAAATTTGAGATTTTATTTATATCGTCGTTTTTCCAGCAAAGCACGGTGATATCGTCTTCATAGACCCCTTTTTCAAGCAGAAATTTAACCTGCTGCGCCGCTTCTGCCGCCACGTCATCGCCGCTACTTACCCGCACGAATCCAAGATCATCCGCCTCCGCCTCAAAATACGGCATCTGCCCTACCAAATTTATTCGCTCGCCCTCCTTTTCGGGCGTTCTTTGCGGTTTAAAATTTTCGATTTTACCCGCAAACACGGCGTTCGTAAATCTAACCAGCGCCTTTTTACTGCGGTAATTTACCTCCAAATTTTGCGCTTTGATCTGCGGAAAATCTCGCATCAGCTTGCCGAAAAGCTCCTTTTTGCCGCCGCGAAAACGGTAAATACTCTGCTTTACGTCGCCGACGTAAAAAAAGCTGCCAAGCCCGTTTTGTCCGTATCCGGCGACGATTTCTTCGATGAGCGGACGCATGATCTCGTACTGCGCGACATTGGTGTCTTGAAACTCGTCGATGAGCAGGTGATTTATACGTCCGTCGAGTCTAAAATAAAGCATCTGCGCGTCCGTCTCGCCGCCCCTTAAAAGCTCGTAAACCAGGCGCGTCACGTCGCTAAATGCGAGCGAATTTAGCCTTTTATTTAGCGAGATTTTGCACTCTTTATAGATTTTTAAAAATCTAGCCAGCTCGGCGATTTTATACTCCTCCAGCGCGTCAAAATATCGCTTTAGCCGCGCTTTTAACTCAAAAAACATCCCGTCGAGCTCCGGCGTATAAATTTTAGAAAACGTACGATAATCAAGACTCGCGCGCGACATAAAAGAGCGAGCCAAAATTTCGCTCGGGCTGCCCTCTTTTACGGCGTTTTGCGCGTCTTTGCCGCCGCCTCTAGCTAGGACGTATTCGCGCATATTTTTTAGCGCTTCTGCGACGCCGCTTTCGTTTGGAAACGCCGCATTTTCGCTGCTTTTTAGCTCGCCGAAATTTTCGTAAAACATCTCCAAGCTCTCAAAAAAGCTACTCTGACTGCGCTCGGCCGTCGCTATCAAATTTGCAAGTGCCTTTAGCAGTCGCATATCCTTACTCACGCTCGCGACAAACTCGCTCCGCTGTAGCTCGTTTAAATTTTCGCTCACTTCAAAATCGGCGCTTAGCCCCAAATTTAAGCAAAAGCTGCGCAAAATGCCGACGAAAAACGAGTCAAACGTGCCGATTTTTAGATCGCTTTCTAAAAAATGAGTCGCCCGCGCGTCGCGCATGGCTAAAATTTCATCCCTGCTCGCGCCCAAAATTTGCTCCAACTCGGCTAGCTCTGCGCCCTTTTCCTCGAGCCGCAAAAATGTCTGCACGATACGCTCTTTCATCTCGTTGGCGGCCTTTTTGGTGAAGGTCAGCGCCGTGATCTCGCGCGCGTCGGCGCCCGATAGTAAAATCGCGATAAAACGCACGCTAAGCGCGAAGGTCTTGCCGCTGCCTGCGCTCGCCTCTAGGGCCAAAAACGGCTTCATAGCTCGCCTTTCACTAAAATTTTATAGTCTTCGTATTCGCTCATCGCACCCTTCGCCTCCCCGAAATTTATCAGCGTGTCGTTGATGGATTTTAGCTGCTCGATCGCCTCTGCAAGCGCCTCCGTGCTAGCTAGTTCATATTATCTTTGAGATCGTAAAAGTACCCCTCGCAAGGCCTACCCACGAGCGCTTCGTAAAAGGGCAGTTGCAAGGATTTGGCGTCAAATTTTCCGCTTTTATAATCAATCACCGCTAGCTCGCCGCCGCGCCCGTCTATGCGGTCGATTTTGCCGGTTATGCGCACGCCCGCGAACACGCTATCAAGCTCTTTTTCAAGCCCCTGCACGCGCCATCCCGCCTCATATCTCGCATCCTCTACGGCCTTAAATTTTTCCATCTTTATCATCGTTATCTCGCGCTCTAGCGGCGGCGTGTTTAGCTCTCTTAGCACCGTTTCAAATTTAGCGAGGTCAAACCTCTCAAATTTGGAGTAATACTCAAAAAGCGCGCTGTGTAGCGAGTTGCCAAAGTCCGCCGCAGACGCCGTTTGCGGCATCACGGGCGGCTTTACGTTCAAAATATATCTGTAATAATACCGCCGCGGGCACTGCAAATAGGTGTTTAGCCTGCTAAAAGAGAGCGGGGTTGCGAAAAAATCGTGCTTGACGATGATGTCTTGCTCGAAAATTTTAGGCTTTGCGGGCGTTTTTCGCGTAAATTTTATAAAATTTAGCGCTCGCGGGTTTTCGCCAGACATTTCGTTTTGCGCAGCGTTTTCGTCAAATTTACTAACTAAATTTGCGTCCGAATTTAGCTCGCCCCCTGCTTCGTCAAATTCAAACAAACTCCGCTCTTTGGCGGTTTTTGTTTGCTTGGGCTTAGCCTCGTTCTTTTCGCCAAGATGCGGGTTTATCTCACCGTCAAATTTTTGCTCGTCTGTAAAACCGACCTTTGTGTCAAATTCGCCGTTAAACAGCGCCGCATAGCTCTCGTCGCTAAATCTCGCGTCCTCCACGGCGTTAAATTCGCCCAGAAACCTCGACGCGATTTTCTCCTCATTTGCTGCGTAGCATATCGCCGCTTTTTTCGCGCCGCCGATTAGGCTCTCGTAGTAAAATCTCTGCAAATTTTCGCGGTCGACGTAGCCGATGAGCCCCGCTTTTTGGCGCACGCGCGAGCTTAAAAACATCTCGTTTACGCTACGCTTTGGCACCAAATCGTCGTTAAAATCAAGCACTATGACGCCATCAAATTTAAGTCCGCGACTCTCCAAAACGCCCATGACGCCGATCTTGCCGCCGCCTACGTGATCAAGCCTTAAGCGCGCTAGCTTTATCAAAAATATCTCGCAAATTTGACGCAGCGTAAAGCTAAAATACCTAGCCAAACTCTGCGCGTAAAATAGTTCCTCTCGCGCTTTTTGCGCGGCGGCGGGCTCGCTCTCAAGCGCCAAAATCTCCTCCATAAGCGCCCTAAAATCCTCAAACGAGCAAAGCGCTTCAAAACCGTTTTTAAATTTAGCAAATAGCTCGGAGCAGATGCCAAGCTCGTGCAGATTAAACTCGAATTCGTTAAAACTCGCGTAGTTATCCTCGCTCAAATTTACGCGGATTTTGTCGTTTATCGCGGTTACTATGCACTTTAAAATTTGAAAAAACCGAGTTCGCGTGAAGCTCTCGCCCATCGCAAAGTTAAACATCTTGCCGCGGTCGTGCAGGCGCAAGATCTCGGCAAAGTTCTCATCGGGCAGGATAACGGCTATGTTTTCGGGTTTGATGCCATCAGCCACAAACTCGCTAGCCTTTGCCATCGCGTAGGCCGCCTGCAAGCTTCTAGCGCTAAAGCTTCTTTTTAAAACGAGCGGATTTTTGCGCACGGCGCCCGTTTTTTTTAGCTCGCGCGAGCTCAAATTTAGCTCAAATTCGCCGTATAGGCTAAACTCGTTCGCGTCAATGCCCGAAATTTTGGCTAGTTTTAGGA
>CAUQMN010000102.1:0-5347 GCA_963518765.1 uncultured Campylobacter sp. | reverse complement strand
ATTTTAGCGTGTTTACGGACAAATTTGACGCAAACGTAATGATAACCGGCTCTCATAATCCAAAAGAGTACAACGGCTTTAAAATCACGATTTTTAAGGATAGTTACTTCGGCGAGGATTTGCAAAAGTTAAAAGTCGCCGTGCTAGACGACATCGCGGCAAAAACGCAAATCCCGGATGATCTAAGAGTCGAGAAATTCGACATCGCGACGCCTTATAAAAATTTTCTTATAGAGCAGTTTGCGCATTTAAAGGCCTTACCGCTTAAAATCGTTATCGACTGCGCGAACGGCGCGGTCGGAGCGGTTTTGCCAGAAATTTGCGAGGCGTTAAATTTAGACGCTAAAATTTTATACCAAGAACCCGACGGAAACTTCCCAAATCATCACCCAGACCCTAGCGAGGAGAAAAATTTAAGCGATCTAAAAACCGCGCTAAAGGGCGAATTTGACATAGGATTCGGTTTTGACGGCGACGGCGACCGTATCGCGGTTTTAACCAAAAAACGCAACATAAAAGGCGACGAACTAGCCTATCTATATAGCCTCGCGATGAAAAATCCGCGAGTTCTCGGCGAGGTCAAATGCTCGCAAAATATGTACGACGAGATCGACGCGCACGGCGGCAAAAGCTTCATGGGCAAGACCGGCCACAGCAATATCAAAAAGGCTATGAAGGAGCTAAATATCGATATGGCGGCAGAGGTGAGCGGACATATTTTCTTTAAGGAGAGGTATTTTGGCTTTGACGACGCTACGTACGCGATGTTTCGCGCGCTAGAGCTTGTGGCTAAGGGCTTTAACCTAGACGGCGAGCTGGATAAACTACCCAAGGTCTTTAGCACCGACGAGATAAAAATAAAAACGACCGACGCGCAAAAATTTAAGCTGGTTGCAAAGCTAAAAGAGGTTTTGGTTGAAATTTACGAGAAGGGCGACGCGCAAAATTTGCTAGCAGGCCTTGGCAAAATAGCTGAAATCATCGACATAGACGGCGTTAGAGTGAGATTTGAGGACGGCAGCTGGGCGCTGGTGCGAGCATCAAATACGACGCCTGTTATTGTCACGAGATTTGAGACCAAGGATCAAAATTTGCTTGTAAAATTACAAGAAACATTTTTAAATTTGGTCGAAAATTTAAAGCAAAAGGCGTAAAAAATGACAAACGTTATACTTTGCGGAGGTTCCGGTACGAGACTTTGGCCGCTATCTCGTACCCTAATGCCAAAGCAATTTATCAGGCTTTTTAACGGCAAATCTCTCTTTGACCTTACGCTTAGACGCAACATGCACGCACAAAAAACTATCATCGTTTGCAACGAGGCGCACTATTTTTTGGCGCTTGATGAATGCGGAAGTAAAAAAATAGATAAATTTATTCTCGAGCCTTTCGGTAAAAACACTGCCGCGGCGATTACGTTTGCCGCGCTTTGCTGCGATAAGGACGAAATTTTACTAGTTACTCCAAGCGACCATCTAATCGAGAACGAAGCGGAGTATAAAAAAGCGCTTTTGATCGCGCAAAGCTACGCAAGTCAGGGCTTTTTAGCGACGTTTGGCATAAAGCCTTGCAAGCCAAATACCGGCTACGGCTACATCAAGGCTGATAAAAACGGCGACGTAGAGCGATTTATCGAAAAGCCTAA
Organism: uncultured Campylobacter sp.; assembly: GCA_963518765.1. Classification (GTDB taxonomy): domain Bacteria; phylum Campylobacterota; class Campylobacteria; order Campylobacterales; family Campylobacteraceae; genus Campylobacter_A. The sequence goes on along the minus strand of CAUQMN010000102.1, from coordinate 3,702 downwards.
TCTTGAAACCGCGACTAAATTTATAAAAGAGGGCGGATATTATTTTAACAGCGGTATGTTTTGCTTTAAGGCGGGCGTGTTTTTAAGCGAGATGAAAAAATACGCGCCAAGTATCGTAAAAGACGTTACGGCGGCGATAGAGGGTTCGGCAAACGAACCGAATTTGCTAAAAATAAGTCCGAATTTTATGGATAAGATCGAAGATATCAGCATCGACTATGCGCTAATGCAAAAAAGCCTAAATATCAAAATGGTGCCACTTGATGCGGGCTGGAGCGATATGGGTAGCTTTGACGAGCTGAGTAAAAAGATAAAAAATATCGGCGAATCGCTACAAATAGACGCAAGCGAAAATTTCATCCTAACCAAAAAACCGACCGCGCTCGTAGACGTGCAAAATTTGCTCGTAGTCGATACCAAAGACGCGCTTTTGATCGCCAAAAAAGGCAGTTCGCAGAAGGTAAAAGAGGTTTATAAGCACTTTTCAAATTCATTTCCTGAAATTTGCGAAGCGCACACGAGCGTATACCGTCCGTGGGGCAGCTACGAGGTGCTAGGCGAGGGTAGCGGCTACAAGATGAAAAAGATAGTGGTTAAACCCGGCAAAAGACTAAGCTTGCAAAAGCATTTCAAAAGAAACGAACACTGGGTCGTCGTCGAGGGCGAAGCGCTGGTGACGATAGATGATAGCCAGATGCCGCTAAGGCAAAACGAGTCCATCTATATAAAAAAAGAGCAGATCCACCGCCTAGAAAATACCGCAAACACCGATCTTATCATCATCGAGGTGCAAACGGGCGAGTATCTGGGCGAGGATGATATCGTGCGCATCAGCGACGACTACGATAGAATGTAAACTGCGCGGATTTTAAACCGACTAGATACGTAGACGCTTTTGCCTCGCGTAAATTTGCCGATATTTGGGGCAATTTTTGTATTTGATCTTTGTTCGTCGTTTTAAATTTGACGGCCGGCAAAGGATTTAAAAAATATTTGTCGGCACGGATTTTATGTAAAATTACCGTTTTTTAAAGCAAATTTTAGAGGCTATCCGCCGATTTTTTGCGTCGGCGGGCGAGCTTTTATTTACGGTTACTACTAAAATTTGGCTCCAACCCGCGCGATACGGCAAACGACGCATCTGCGCGCTTAACCGCTTTAGACGGCCTATGCCGGCGTCAATATGCTAGATTGAGTGTGTTTAGAAGCTTTGTATTAAAGCGGACAAATCGGCATTTGCTAGATTTTCGTAAAATTTGTCTTAAAATAGCGGCGCATAAAAATAACCTTTAATAGCCCGTCGGTCGTATTTAAATAAGGCGCTATTGCCCTAAATTTAGACCCGAGTATAAATGTCCGTAAATTTTAAAGGCTTAAAATAACCGCCTAAAATGCGATTTTTGTATGGCTTCATCAGCCGCAAATCGGCGTCTAAGATATGCCGCTGCTTAAGTAGTTTTTTGCGTATTCACGGCTTGCGACGTATTAAGCCAAATAGCCCTAAATTTAGGCTAGATAAAAAGCGGCGTAGCCCTCAGCGAGCCGTCTACAAAAGCAAACAAAATCCGCAAACGCTTGAAATTACTGCAATCTAAAATTCGGTCTAATTTTGGAAATTTAAACTTGCTTTTTAAATCTTATTTTATTTATTTTTCGTTCGATTAGATAGAAATTAATCAATCCAAACGTAACCGAACCGCCCGTCACGAAGGCTAAATTTACTCCCTCCAGCCAAAATTCGCTAAGCCAAATAAAAAGAAAATGGCTGATAAAAATCGCGTATGAAAGCGAGCCTGCGATATCGTTAAATTTAAGCTTAAATTTAAACCTCTCATGCGCTAGTACGACTGCGACTCCGACTAGATAGCCGGTCGCCGTCTCTACGCCAAAGGCGCTAAATTTGTGCGAGTAAAAAAGATAGCCAGCTAGCGCCGCTACCGCCGCGTAAAAAACGGCGAGCTTGCCAAACTCTTTTTGATAGATCAAAAATCCCGTGTAAAACATAAAAAATACGCCGCAAACAAGTCTATATCCGTAGATATCGGCATTTATAAAGCCCAAATTCGCCGCTGCATAAACGCCTAGCGAACCGGTAGCTAGCGCGTAGCCTAGCCGTCTAAATTTGATCGCTAGCACGAGCAGGGCATAGGCCTGAAGCTCGGCTCCTAGCGACCATGCGGGAGGTATGATAAAATTTAGCCCCACGGGTGCGTCTATGACGGAAACGTCAAGCCAAAAAAAGTAATTTAGCGGCGCGATAAGCGCATTCAGGAGCAAGTTTTTTGCATTAAAATGCGGCTGCAGATACGACGTCGCGCAAAAAAATAGCACCGTCAGCGCAAACGCAAAGAAAAACGCGGGATAAATGCGTAAAAATCTATCTTTTATAAAGTAGCTTATTTGCGCTTTTTGCGGCGCGATTTTGATAAAGACCTTTGATGTGACGAGTCCTGCTAGGATATAAAAAATCACGACTGCAAAGACGCCTATGTTTTTGCCCGCCAGTCCTATACCAACGTGCGATAGTAGCACGAAATACGCTAAGATAAACCTAATATAACCAAACATTTTGTTCCTAGTTTTTGTTTTTTACGGCATTTTGCAGCTATGCCTAGCTGGATTTTTCGGCGCGATTTTTTCGCAAATTTCTGCCGCTTTGCTCTTTTGGGTCGCGACCGTCGTAACCTGCTAAAAACGGCGCCTTTTGCCGAGCTTTATTGCGCAAAGGCGATTGTAGCCTTTTTTAGCCGGCTAGCTAGTAAAATTTACCGCACGTATCTGCATTTTTGCCGAGTATGCATAAAATTTAAACGCCGAGTCTGCGCTTTTGCGTTTTGATTTTACCGTAAATTTGAGCGCCCTAGGCTTTCGTACCTGATTTAAATTTTGAAGCAAATTTAAAGCGGCGGCAAATTTAAAAATCTCCGCCGTCGCCGAATTTAACGCCAACGCCTAAAATTTTACAAACGAGGTCTAAGATTTCTAAATTTACCTCGCTCGCGTATTCGTCGATAACCTTAAAAACCTCTTGCCTGACGTCCAAATCACCGTCCGAACGAGCCTTTGCGTAGGTCTCCTCGGCGATTTTAGCTAGCGTAAAAGTATCGATATCTCTTTGTCTCATCGCTATTTTTAGTGTTTTTGAGAGTTTCCATTTTAGATTTTCCATATTTTTCCTTTTGCGTTTTTGCGGCGCGGGTTTTGGCGCACAAAATTTACATCCACTCCAAAACCTGCGTGATGTCGCCTGCGACGAAGCATTTTAGCCCCTGCGCGTCAAGCGGCTTAGACGGCACGATCGCGTTTTTAAATTTCTGCGTTTTGGCTTCTTTTAGGCGCTGATCGAGGTTAAATATCTCGCGAATCTCGCCGTTTAGGCTAAGCTCGCCCATAAATACGCTCTCTTTGCTGATTGGACGATTTTTAAAGCTGGAGATGATCGCCGCGACTACGGCTAGATCGGCCGCCGTTTCGCCGATCTTGACGCCGCCGCTGACGTTTATAAAGACGTCGTAGTGTCCTAGCGGGATCTCTAGTTTGCGCTCAAGCAGCGCCAGTAGCATATCTAGGCGGTTTTTGTCAAAACCCGTGGAGCTGCGCTTAGGATACGCGCTCTCGCACACGAGTGCTTGTATCTCGACGCTAAGCGCGCGCGAGCCCTCCATCGTGATAGTGATCGCCGAGCCGCTAGTGGCCTTGCCT
>CAUQMN010000101.1:0-5365 GCA_963518765.1 uncultured Campylobacter sp. | reverse complement strand
TTTTACAACAAAGTAAAAAACAACCTCAAACGGTTGTTTTTTACGAAAAGAATCTAACTACATTTGACTAATTCAAATTTAGCACCTTAAAGGTGCAGGTCTGGGCGAGCCTGATATAAATCCGCGCTAAATACAGTAGTTCGTTTTGCGGTGTAGGAGGCGGAGCCGTTTTGCGTATCGGCAGGTGCGAGCGGAAGTCCTCGCCGCCAAAAAAGCGGGGATTTATTTTCCTTGCTCTCTTAGCGCCTTTGCCCCATCGCGCTCTTTTAGCCGCGCAAATCGGCGCGCAGTTTTTCGCGGATTTTTAAAATTTGCGCGCCGATGTCGGTAAAAATCGCGGTAATAATCCTTAAATTTCGGATAGTTTTTTGACATTTCTACAAAATTTTTAACCGGTTCGCCCGCATATTTTACCGTATTTACGGTTTTAGTAAATTTTCCGCTTTGGCTCCTTTTTAGCGTTTTAAAGATGCGGGTCTGCGTGCGTAAAATTTGCAAAATTAGACTTAAAATCCAAGCGGCAAAACCGAGTTAAATTTGCCGCTTAAATTTGGCGGGAGTCAAATTTGCCCGCCAAATCAAAGCCAAAATCAAAATTTAAACCGTCGCCCCTTCGTTCATCGCGGCGTATTCTTCAAAGGTTCCTTTAAAATCGACGACCTCGCCGTTGCCTTTTAGGTGGATGATGCGGTTAGCAAAGGCGTCGATGAGCTCTCTGTCGTGGCTCACGCAGATGACGTTGCCGCCGAATTTATACAGCGCCTCGCCTAGAGCGATGATGGCTTCGAGGTCAAGGTGGTTGTTCGGCTCGTCTAGCACGAGTAGGTTGCCGCGCTCTAGCATCAGGCGGCTTAGCATCAGGCGGTGTTTCTCGCCGCCGCTTAGGCTACCGACTGATTTTTCCTGCTCGGCGCCGCTAAATAGCATCCTGCCTAGGCACTTGCGGATCTCGTCTAGGTCCTTGTTATTTTCGTCTTGCAGCCACTCGTAGAGCTTTAGCTCGCCGGTGATTTTGTTTGTCGTGTCCTGCGCGAAGTAGCTAGGCTCTATCGTCGCTCCAACGTGCACGTCGCCGCTATCTGGAGCGACCTCGCCGATGATGATTTTAGCCAGCGTGCTTTTGCCTACGCCGTTTGCGCCGATGATAGCGACCTTGTCGTTCTTTTCGAGCTTGAAGCTAAAATTTTCAAACAAAACCTTGTCGTATTTTTTGCTTATGCCGCGCACCTCTAGGATCTCGTTGCCGATGTCGCGCTTGGTGCGGAAAAGTATGCTAGGATCGCGTCTGCTTGATACCTTGATCTCCTCGATGTCGAGTTTGTTTAGCTGCTTTTGACGGCTCGTGGCTTGGCGTGCTTTGCTCGCGTTTGCGGAAAATCGCGCGATAAATTTCTCCAGCTCCTCTTTTTCTTTTAGCTTTTTGTCGCGTTCCATCTCGTGCTGTTTGGCAACCAGCGTCGAGGCGATGTACCAGTCGTCGTAGTTGCCGGCAAACTGCCTGATTTTCTTAAAATCCACGTCCAGGATGTGCGTGCAAACCGCGTTTAAAAAGTGGCGGTCGTGGCTGATTAGCACCATCGTGCCCTCGTGGCGGTTTAGCTCGTTTTCCAGCCACTTTATACTCTCGATGTCAAGGTTGTTGGTCGGCTCGTCGAGGAAAAGGATGTCGGGCTTTGGAAACAGCACTTGAGCGAGCAGGACTTTAAATTTATCCGAGTTTTCGACCTCGCTCATCGGCTTTTCAAAGTCGCTAAAGCCAAGCGAGCTTAGGATTTTCTCGATCCTAACCTCGTACTCGTAGCTAGGATCTTCTTCCGCACTTATCATCTCAAGCTCCGCCAGGCGGTCGTTTACGGCGTCGGTAAACTCCTCGCTCATGTAGAGTTGCTCTTTTTCTTTTACTGCGTCGTAGAGGCGTTTGTTGCCGTATAGCACGGCGTCTTTGACGCTAAAGTTTTCAAACGCGAAAAGATCTTGACCAAGCACGCCTACTTTTAGTCCGTTTTCGATGACGATCTCGCCACTGTTTGCCTCGATCTCGCCTGCAAGGATTTTTAAAAACGTCGATTTTCCCGCGCCGTTTGCGCCGATGAGTCCGTAGCGATTGCCGCGAGTGAGTTTTAGATTTACGTCCTCAAATAGCAGCTGCGCGTTAAATCTCATCAGTAAATTTTTTACTTCAAGCATATTTTTCCTTAAATTTGACTTTTTAAACCGTAGATTTTGCCAAAAAGTCGTTTAAAATCAGTATAAACTTCGGTAAAAAGGCGTTTTTTCGTTTTTCTAAAAGCGTAATTGCTTAAATTTGCTATTGCTGCGCGAATTTTTGCTAAAATTTCGGCATGAACGGCAGGATCTAGCGTGCGGCGCGATGAAAATTTAGCGTTTGCGCGGCTAAATTTGGGCGTTTTTGGATACAAAATCCGCCAAAGATAAATCTAAAGGACAAAAGTGAAAACGATTTTTCGGCTTTGCGTGATATTTTTATTAGTCTACGTCGCGGTTTTGGCGCTACTTTACTTTTTTCAAGAGAGGCTGATATTTTTCCCGAGCAAGCTTGATCAAAACTATGATTTTAGCTTTGATCAGCCGTTTGAGGAGATAAGACTAGACGCGGAGGGCACGTGGATAAGCGGGCTTAAATTTTTAGCGCAGGGCGGTCGTCGTGAGCGAATTTACGGCGAAGCGCGCGATGCGAACGGCGAAGGAAAGGCAAAAAACGGCGCGGCGATATTTTTCCACGGCAATGCGGGCAATCTGCAAGGCTGGGGTAAGTATGCGCGGCATTTTACGGATTTGGGCTATGATTTTTATCTATTTGACTACCGAGGCTACGGCAAAAGCGGCGGCGAGATAGGCTCGCAGGAGCAGCTTTATGCGGATGCGGACGCGATGATGCAGGCGGTTTTGCGGGAGTATGATGCGGGCGAGGTCGCGGCGGTCGGTTACTCGGTAGGCAGCGGACTGGCGGCACGCGCGGCGCAGAAATACGGAGCTAAGCAGCTAGTTTTGATCGCGCCTTATTTTAGCCTAGAGGAGCTAGCGCGGGAGAAAATGCCGTTCGTGCCGAAATTTTTAATCAAATACAAAATCCCTACGTTTGAGTTTGTCGGCGGTTTTAGCGAGCCGGTGACGATATTTCACGGCGAGCATGACGAGCTAATCGGCGTGGATAACTCGCGCAGGCTATTTAAATTTCTAAAACCGGGAGATAAAATTTACGAGCTAAACGCCGGACACAACGATATCCTAGGCTTAAGCGAGCTTTGGGAAAAATTAGCGCAGAGGCTGAATGAGTAGAGCTAGGCTGCGGCGGTAAATTTGATGAAATAGACCGGAGTTTGCCGTTTAACGGCTGATTTGCCCCCTCGGGTTATCCTTTTCCTTACGGCACAATAGCTGAATTTTGGAGAGCAAGGAAACCTAAATATATTTGGAAGCTTAAAAGACGAGGCTAAACTCGCCGTATGGGCGACGGCGACAAAGATTTTCGTTAAATTTGGATAACCCGTACGGCAAGGTAAATTTAACCAAATCGCAACGGCATCCTAAAATCAAGACGATAAATTTAAATTTTACCGCATAAAGCGCCCAAAATAATTTTAAAGCAATAGGCTATTTCGTGCAGGTAAAAGGCGAGCTAGAATATCTCGGCCCGCCCGTAACCCTTAGGCGTAAATTTGGCTTTTAAATTACTTAAAAGCGTCGTTTATTTTACCGCTTTTTCGGCATTTTTCGCGCTCGGCTTCGATCCTCTTTTTGGCTTCCGCGCCTTTGGCAAGCACGCTTTCGTCTATCAAAACGCTCGGCAAATTTATCGCAGTCGGGCTATACGAACCGCTAAAACCGCCCAAATCTTGCCCGAAATCTTTTTTGACACGCTCATTTTTACTATTTATATCTCCGCCTTCGCAGTGAAAGTGCGCTCCGCCATTGCAATGGCATTTTATCTCCATATCTTCGTCGTATATGCGTTCATCCATAAGGTAAACATTTTTATTTAAATTTATGCTACTGATTGGATTATAGACTAGTGCGGCCAAAATTTTATTGCCGTGCGGATTTGATATCTCCCAGCGCACGGCGCGATAGGAGCTTAACATCACCACGAGCGGTTTTTGCGATTTGTCTAGCATTACGACTACCTTATTATCCCGTGCGTCGCTTTCGTAAACGGCAGCTAGCCAGATATCAAATTTTTGACCTTTTAGTTTCGTGACTACTTCGCTTTGTTTGTGAAATTTCGGTTCATCTTTAAAATCTACTAAAAGGCTAGTCGTGTGCCAGTTGTTGGCGAACCAAACTTCTATCTTGTGGCGTCCCTTGTTAAATTTATGCATAAGCGCTTTGCTTCCGGCGTTTTCGGAATCGAATATCTGCTCGCCGTCCACCGAGATGCGTAAATTTGCCCAGCTAAAATCGGCTAAAATCATCTGCTGCGCGTCTTGTTTGAAATCGAAATTTCCAACCCAGTAGGCGATAAAATTTTGCGAAGGTATCTTATGAAACTCGTCGTAAGCAAAATTTAAATTTATATTTTCGACCGTTTCAGAAAAAACTACGTTTTTTGAATCGTCTTTATTTAGATAAAAGGCCAAAAATTTACCCGTAGGTATCTGCTTGCCCGCCGTGATTTCGCTCGCCCATTTTTGTGCGTCGTTAGCGTTTGCGTAAGCAAGAAATACGCAAAAAGCTAGTAAAAGCATCCGTAAAATTTTCATTTTTTTCTCCTTTAAATTTGATTTTGAGTAGTTTATCAAAACGTCGTTTAATGTTAAATTTTTACGTGCGGCTCAGTTGTGAATTTTATAGATTTATTTTAGTGTATTTAATTTTTACGCTCGGTTGTAAATTTATCGTTTGGTTATGTTTGTGACGCGTATAGTAAAGCTAGCTTGGGGGGGGGTGATCTTGGGTTGGACGGACTACAGAATCGTATAAAATAAAATGTTGATTATTAATATTAATTAAAGCAAAAAAATACAATACGCCTTATTTTCTAAAAGGTGTAATCATGAATTCACAAACTAAAGAGCGTTTCGGTTTGGCCGCATTGCTAGGCATTCCTATCGGCATTATGCCTACTTTTTGTGAAATGGGGCGGGGAATTCCCGTTGCCGCCGCGCAGTCCCAAAGATATGTTTGACGCCGCTTGCGGTTCTCTTATTAGAGCGGCGGATCAGACCAAATTGCTCGCGTAATTTTCTAAACCCGCCGTACGTGTTTTTATGCGATTATTTGGGTGTTATAGGGCCCGTACACCGCGATTTACGAGTTTGCCGGGCATGCGTTTAACTACGTGCATTTTACGCATATTTTATTTTCGATCGTTTTTGCGGTCGCGTACTGCGTGCTTGTGGAGAAA
>CAUQMN010000100.1:0-5411 GCA_963518765.1 uncultured Campylobacter sp. | reverse complement strand
CAAGTAGCTTCACTGATTACCCTCAAATTCCTCGGCTACGTACGCAAGCTCAGCCGCGCGCCCTTTAGTCATCTGCAAATAGCAATCGGCCGCTATTACGAGATAAATCGTTCCTTGCGGAGGATAAAAAGCGCATTTGGCCTCTTTATAAGCAACCCACTTACGCTGTATATCTTTTAGGATTTTTTTATTTTCTTCGTTTAGTACGCTCATAGCCTTTTTATAGTTTTCGTTTAAAATTTTATCTTGGACGGCGAATTCAGCTTTTATACACCCTACCATACCGGCGGTAGAGCTATCTTTTTGCATGCACTCGTCTACGCGCCTTTGCGATTCGTCCCTTTCTTCCAGATTCGTCTCTAAATTCGACGGCGAATTTGACGAAGGCTTTGTCTTTATCGCAAGTTCTTGCGCGCCAAAAACGAGGCTTGCCGCAAACGCAGCAAAAATAAATTTTTTAAGCATATTTTACCCTTTAAATTTAACGGGAATTATCGCCTAAAACGGCTAAATAAACAATAAAATTTAAATTTATAAGAAAAATTCGGATTTTAAAATTTGAAAGATAAATGCGTAAATTTAAAAACCCAAAGCCCGCAGGCCTTGGGTTTTGGGGTTTATTTAAAATTTAGGTTCTTAACGTCTTCGTCGGCTTTTTTCATAGCTTCGGTAGGCGCTACGCCGATAGGATATTTATGTCCTAAAGAAGCAGGCGCAGGAACCGGAGTAGCCTCTTGAGTTAGCTTGATGCTGATGCCGTAAGGCGCAAGCTCGTTAACTAGCTCGGTTTGTCCTTGGCGAGCAAATTCTTTACATTGACCTAGGATCCTAGCCGACTCTTCGTCTCCGTGGAAGCCGTAGCTGTTTTCGCTAAATGCGAAGTCCCAGCGGATGTGAGTTTTGCGGTGTAAGTAAAGAGTCTTTTCAAGAGCCTTACTGATAGCTTCTTTTCTCTCTTTTTCATCGGCGATCGAGGCAAATTTCTCGTGCTTAGCTAGCTCGGCTCTAGCCGTTTTTACGTCTTGGATCAAAGAAAGTAGCGCATTTTCGCAGTTTCTTAGCTCATAAGCATGGCGATTTTGAACGAACGCGATTCTATCTTTTAATACCTGCTCGCTTTGCGGGTGGCAAGTTTTGCAAGCCGCATTTATATTGGCTAGAGGAGTTAAAATTTCGTGCTCAGTGATCTTTTGAGCGCCTTCGCGTTTATACGGCATGTGGCAGTCTGCGCACGTTACGCCGCTTCTTCCGTGGATGCCGGTCGAGCTTAGCTCGGCCTCTGAGTGCTGCATCTTGATGATTTTAGCGCCGGTATCTTTGTGGATGTAGTCAAATTTAAATCCGTCCTCTTTGGCTAACTGATCGTCATAGTATTGGTCGAAATTCTCGATCTTAAACGGCTCGTCTTTCTTCCAGAAATTCCAAGGGAAGGTTAAAACGGATTCTTTGCCTGCAGGATAGTATTCTACGTGGCACTGCATACAAACGTAGCTTCTCATCTCTTGTCTGGTGGCCTTTATACCGCTTTTTGCGTCGGCTTGGTAGCCTCTAGCGACCATTGCGTTCACGAATGCGGGTCTTGTAACTCTTAGACTCATATCATCTGGCGAGTGGCAGTCTGCACAGGTGCTACCTAAGTGCGAGCCGTGGATAGTTTCGCCGTGTTTAGCCGCGATTTTTTTCATAACGTCGAAATACGGGATAGAGTTCATCTTCGTCCACGCGGCTTTTCTCTTTTCGCCTTCCTCTTTAGGCATTACATCGAAAAACGGCATAGGCTTAGTCGCAGCAGACGTAGGATCGGCAGTTAGGTTATAATCGCCATCAACTTGAAGCGCGGTTAAATATCCGGTGTGGCAATTGACGCAATATCCTGGCTGACCCTTAAATGCAGGAAGCCCGTGAGCGTTTAGATACTCTTTATCGTTTCTTTTGGTTTCGATCTGATCTATCTGAGAGTAGTAGTGAGTTCTAGGTTTGCTGTAATCTACGCCGAATGCATAGCCGTTCCAAAACACCGTAGCCGCAGGCCAGCGAATGATTTTACTGTAAGGGAAATCTCCGCCGAAAGCCGTCTCGATAAATTCGCTTCCGTTTGGATTTGCGTCGCTTTTATGCTCCATTTTTTTGTAAGCATCGAGCTGATTTGGGAAATTTGCGCCCCATTTTTCAAAATCAGGCTCAAGTTCGCTTACTTTATTGAGCATTAGCGGATACATCTTTTCTTCGGCTTTTTTAGCGCCGATATCCGTAAAAAGCGCGAACATAGCCGCACCGAGTACGACAGCCACTAAGAAAGTAGCTACATACAACACTTTGTTTTTCATTTTATCCTCCTGTTAAATTTTAAAAGTTATGCGCATGTCCCGCTTCGCGGTGGCAAGATATACATCTTAAAGGCTCGTTAGAGTTGCCTTGATGCTCTTTGAGATTTTTATCAAACGGTTTTGCCGCTCCTATGGCGCGCGGATCTATAACGTTTGAGACGTACTCTTTATGGCAGTCCATGCAGTTTTCCTGAACGACTCTTTTTGTTTTTTCGTTTGCGGTAAATGCATAAGGATTATCTTTAAAAGTAACGGCATACGCGTGTCCTAGGCCGCTTTGAGCCTTCATGATCCAGTATCCTATAAAATCATGCGGCAAATGGCAGTCGTTACAGGTAGCGACATTTTGGTGTCCGCCTCTTGACCAGCTTTCGTAGACTTGATTCATCACGTGACAGTTTTTACAGGCTGCGGGATCCGGACTAAAGTATGAAAATCCCTTAGCATAGTAAAAAGTGTATAGTCCGTGACCGATAACCACTCCAAACGATAGCAACAAAAGAATGACCCAGATGGATGCTTTTTTCTTCGTGTTTTCCATGACGGGCTTTCTAACCTCCATTATAAATTTAAATAAAACTTAACTTTATTTATTGGACGTATTTTATAATCTTAATACTTAAAGTTTGTTTTAAAATTTAATGTAATAAAAATTAAATTTAAAGATTGGTTTTATATTACTTAAATATTATAATAAGCATTATCATTATTTGACTTATTTTGCTCTGTATATTCTTAGTTATATAATATAATATATTTAATAACTTAATTATAAATTAAATTTTAGAGTTACAATTTTAAGTAAATATTGCATGTCTTATGAAAAATTTAATTTCAAATAAATAAAGCTATGATAAAATCCAAATCTAAATTTTACTCGGCAAAGCTCGCTAAATTTGAGTTCTTGCAAAGCTTTAAGGATAAATTTGAAAGAAATTTTGATAACCAACGACGACGGGTTCGAGGCTAGCGGCTTGCACGCTTTAGCTAGCGCTCTGCGCGAACTACCGGACACGCGCGTCACGATAGTAGCCCCAAGTAGCGAAAAATCGGCTTGCGCGCACTCTCTTACGCTAACTAGACCTCTTCGCTTCATCAAGCTTGACGACGATTTTTACAAACTCGACGACGCTACGCCCGCTGATTGCGTCTATCTCGCGCTTCACGCGCTTTATAAAAGGCTGCCCGACCTAGTCGTAAGCGGCATAAACCACGGCGCCAACGTAGGCGAGGACATCACTTACTCGGGCACGTGCGGAGCGGCTATGGAGGGCGTTTTGCAAGGGATTCCAAGCATCGCGTTTTCGCAATTTTATAAGAGCGACGGTATCGAAAAAAGGGGCTTTTTGCTCGCCGAAGATGTCGTTAAATTTATCGTTTCTCGCGTACTAAACGGCGAGATAGCGCTGCCGCCGCGCCAGTTTTTAAACGTAAATATCCCCGCCGTCTCGCCCCGCGAATTTAGAGGCTACCGCGTTGTGCCTGCTGGCAAACGCAGCTACGCCACGCACGCGATGCTTCACCGCAACCCGCGAGGCGTCGAGTATTATTGGCTCGGACAAGCCTCGAGCCTAGACTACGAGCAAAACGGCGAGTCCGATATCAGCGCGCTTAGCGACGGTTTTGCCTCGCTTACTCCGATAATGCTAGATATGACGGCGCATGCGACTCTAGCCGCGCTAAAAACCGCCCTAAAGGATCAAATTTGAACGAAGAAATTTTAGAAAAACCGGACCGCTTTACGAGGTCTCGCTGGCTGTTAGGCGATGATTTTAAAAAGCTTCAAAAAGCAAACGTCCTAATCTGCGGCGTAGGGGGCGTAGGGGGCGTTTGCGCGGACGCGCTGGCTAGAACCGGCGTAGGCAAACTCACTCTCATAGATAAGGATGTTTTTGATATAACCAATCAAAACCGCCAAATTTACAGCGAAGCCGTCGGCGCGGTCAAAGTCGGCGAATTTGCCGCAAGATACGAGTGCGTGACGGCGCTGCAAGAGCTAATGACGCCGGAGTTTGTCGAGGATTTTGATTTTTCGCCGTTTGATCTTATTATCGACGCTATCGACGACGTACCGGCTAAAGTCGCTCTCGCGCTAAAAACGCACGAAAAGTTAATTAGCTCGATGGGCGGCGCAAAGCGCCTCGATCCGACGCAGATCAAAGTCGCGTCCATCTGGCAGACCTGCAACGACCCGTTTGCCAAAAAAATACGCGCCGAGCTTAAAAAAGCGGGGTTTAAAGGCAAATTTGATGTCGTGTTTTCGACCGAGCTGCCAAAATGCGTGAAACTGGGCAGCTTTATGGGCGTGACGGCGTGCTTTGGGCTAAATTTAGCCGCGCTGGCGGTAAAAAAAATCATCGGCGGCAGATAAGATAATCTGCCGATAGCTTGCCTAGGCGAGCCGAATTTATGCTATCATAGCGCACCTAAAATCAAGGAAAAAAATGAAAACATGCGTCATCTTAGCCGGAGGCAAAAGCTCGCGAATGGGCCGCGACAAAACGCTGCTGCCTTTTGGCGGATTTGCGACGCTGACGCACTACGGAGCACATAAATTCGGGCAGATTTTCGAGCGCGTATTCGTTAGCTCCAAATTTGACAAATTTAACCCGCCCCTACCGCTCATAAAAGACGCTAACCCAGAGGAGTTCTCGCGGTCAAATTTGACCCAGGCGGGCGACAAAGAGGGCGCAGGGGCAAGCTTTGCTCAAATTTGCTCACAAGATACGGCAAATTTAAGCCCAAATGCCTTTTCTCCGATGCTAGCGCTTTATAGTATCCTTAAAAATTTCCCAAACGAAAGCGTCTTTATCGTCCCAGCCGACATGCCATTTGTTAGCGAAGAGTGCGTGCGCGAACTATATAAATTTGCCGGCGAATATGATATGGTCATCGCTGCGGACGAGTCGCATACGCACTCGCTTTGCGGGTTTTTTAGCGGGGATTTAGCGGACGCCGCGGGCGAGCTTTTTGCCGCGGGCGAGCACAAGATCGGGCTTTTGCGTAGCCGCTGCCGCTGCAAGATCGTAAAATTCGCGCGCGAAGACGAGTTTGTTAACATCCACTATCAAGCAGCCTACGACC
>CAUQMN010000099.1:0-5440 GCA_963518765.1 uncultured Campylobacter sp. | reverse complement strand
CGGGCTGGATAGTAGCCGAAGTAGGGCGCCAGCCGTGGGTCGTGCAAGACCTCATGACCGTGGGCGTGGGAGCGACGAATTTAGCCGACACCAACGTCAAAATTTCGTTCTGGCTATTTGCCGTTTTATTTACGGCGCTTTTGATAGCTGAGATAAAAATCATGCTAAAACAGATAAAAATAGGATTTGAAAACCATGCTTAGTTTAGAATTTTTACAAATTTACTGGTGGTGCGTAGTTAGCTTGCTAGGCGGTTTGCTAGTGTTTATGATGTTCGTTCAGGGCGGGCAGACGCTACTTTTTGGGCTTTGCAAAAACGAGCTGCAAAAGGACATGGTGATAAATTCTATCGGGCGCAAATGGGAGCTTACTTTTACCACGCTCGTGATGTTCGGCGGCGCGTGCTTTGCGGCATTTCCGCTGTTTTACGCGACAAGCTTTGGCGGCGCGTACTGGGTGTGGCTGGCGATTTTGTTTTGCTTTATCCTCCAAGCCGTGAGCTACGAATACCGCAAAAAACCGGACAACTTTCTAGGTCAAAAAACCTATGAAATTTTCCTTTTCATAAACGGCTCTTTAGGCGTTATACTCATCGGTATGGCGGTTAGCACGTTTTTTTCGGGAAGCGATTTTTTACTAAACGAGCACAACTTCGTACAGTGGCAAACGCCGTTTCGCGGTCTTGAAGCGCTGGGCAACATCATGCTCTATCCGCTAGGCATCGCGGTGTTTTTTCTAGCTCGTGTGGGCGGAGCGCTCTACCTCATCAACAACATCGACGATGCGGAGATAAGAGCCAATGCCAGAAAAGCGGCGCTAAAAAATACGATTTTGTTTTTGCCGTTTTTTCTAGCTTTTGCCGCTTGGGTGCTTAGTAAGCCGGGCTTTGGTTACGACGAAGCGGGCGAAGTTTCCGTAGTCGCGTTTAAATACGCTCGTAATTTCGCCGATATGCCGATAATAGCCGTTGCGGCGGTCGCGGGCGTTTGCGGCGTGCTGTTTGGCGTATTTAAGGGCGCGTTTACGAAAAGCATCTACGGCATCGTGCCTTTTGGCGCGGGCGTAGTGCTCATAGTTACCGCGTTATTTTTGATATCGGGGCTAAACGGCACGGCGTTTTATCCGTCGTTTAGCGATTTACAAAGCTCGCTAACCATCAAAAACGCAAGCTCCAGCCGCTACACGCTAAACGTAATGTTTTACGTAAGCTTTTTAGTACCCGTAGTTTTGGGCTATATCGTCGCGGTCTGGCGCGCGATGGATAGCAAAAAGATCACCGCAAGCGAGATAGAGCGCGATCATCACGCGTATTAAGGATAAAAATGATAGAAGCGATAGTTTTTCTTTTTCTTTGGGTTTTGGCGCTTTTTGGCGGATATAAATTCGTCCATTTTAACATCAAGCACGTCGAGAAAAACGACGACAAATACTTTGGAAATTTGCGCGAATAAGCGCTGATCCGTAAATCTCGTTCTACTTAAATTTTAGCTTTTATCGCTATAATGAAGTTAAAATTTTAAGGAGAACGAGATGTTTGACTTCACTTTTCACAACCCCACTAAAATACAATTCGGCAGAGGCAAAGAGCGAAATATCGGGCTTTATATGCGCGAATTTGACGCTAAAAGAACCCTACTGATCTACGGCAGCGAACGCGTCAAAAAAGATGGACTCTTCGATACGGTCGCAGCGAGCCTAAAAGAAAACGGCATAGAGTTTATAGAGCTTGGCGGCGTAGTTAGCAACCCCGTGCTAAGCAAAGTTTACGAAGGCATCGAGCTAGCTAGGAAATTTAACGCCGATAGCGTGCTAAGCGTAGGCGGAGGCTCCTGTCTAGATAGCGCTAAAGCCATCGCCGCTGGCGCGCTATACGAGGGCGACGTGTGGGATTTTTTCACGGGTAAAAACCCAAGCCGCGCGCTAAAAATTTTTGACGTCATAACCCTTGCGGCGACCGGCAGCGAGATGAACTCGGGCGCGGTCGTAACAAATGAAGCTACGAAGCAAAAATTCTCCATCCACGGCGACGTCCTGTATCCGCTAGTCTCGGTCGTAAACCCACAGCTACAAGCTAGCGTGAGCCGCGAGTATCTAGCCTACTCCGCCGCCGACGTCATCGCGCACAGCATCGAGGGCTACTTCACCGCAAGCGTGCAGCCTAGCATCATCAACCTATACATCGAAGCCAACATCAAAACCGTGATGAAAACGACCGAAATTTTACTAGCCAACCCCGACGACTACGATGCTAGAGCCGAGTTTGCCTGGGCGGCGACGATGGCGCTAAACGGACTAACATACGTCGGCACGCACGGCTACTCCTACCCAAATCACATGCTAGAGCACGCCATGAGTGCTGTCGTAAACTGCGCGCACGGAGCGGGTCTAGCAGTCATAATGCCTGCATGGATGAAGTGGTATAAGAGCCGAAATTTGGGTGCTTTCGAGCGTTTTGCGCGGGAAATTTTCGGCGCAAACTCAGCCGACGATGGTATCGCCGCCTTTAAAGCGTGGCTTAGTAAAATCGGCGCTCCCGTTAGCCTAAAAGCCGTCGGCATAGAGGGCGAAACGCTAGACGAGGTGGTAAATTTAGCCCACGACTACGCGGTAAACTGGCGCAAAGACAAGCTATACACGAAGGAAAACATCAAAGAGATTTTTGAGCTGTCAAAGTAAATCTGCGGCTAAATTTAGCGCTAGCAAGATAATAAAATTTAAGGCTTATGCACCGATTTAAATTTAACCGCCGCGAGATAAATCGGGAAATTTTAGGTTTCAAATTTCGCGCGTTAAATTTGCTCCGAGTTTTGCCGAGCTACAAATTTAAACGCAAAAATACGAAATACGCGCGGCGGCTAAATTTTCGGTATGACGAAAACGGCAGCGCAAAACGCCGCACGAATCGTAAATTTAACCGCGCAAGATAAGCAAAACGCTGCGGACGAGCAAATTTTACTTCGCAAGCGACGGACTCACCCGCCCTCCGTAGCAAAATAGAGCAGGGCTCGTCAAAACCCTGCGCCGCGCCGAAATATTTAAATTAAGGCTTTTTGATGATAAATCTAAGCGTCGGGCCGTCTTGCTCGATTTTAAGCACTTCAAAGCCCCTGTTTCTCGCGTCGTAAGGGATCGAGTTTATCGCCTGCGGGCAGTCGCAAAGTACTTCTAGCACCTCGCCGCTTTTCATTTTCGGTAGGATTTCTAGCGTCGCGACGGCGGGCATAGGGCAAGCCTCGCCTAGGATATCGAGCGTATAGCTTATTTCAAAATCGTCTTCATGCATCTTAGTAGCCTCCTTTGGCGAAGAAATTTCGTTTGTAGATAAACACCAGCAGTAGCGCCGAAACGAATAAACATAAATTTACCGCTAAGCCGCCCAGCGGACCGAATACCTCTAAAAGCTGGATCTTCGGGCCGTCTTTGATCCATGCGGGTATCGCGTCGTAGCTAAGGGCTAGCACCATGGTTCCTACGACGTTTGCGACGCCCACGATCATAAAGTGCAGCTGTCCTTCGGTGGCTCTATACGTCCAGCCGCACTCGCAGCCGCCCGCAAATACGATACCAAAGCCGAATAAAAACGCTCCGATCGCAACAGCCGGCGAGAAATTCGTAACCTTACCGACGTAGCCGTTTAGCATCAGCACGAAAACGATGAGCGTGGCGATTATCATGCCGTAAAAAGCGCCCTTCGTCGCGACGTCCCTGCCGAATAAAAACAGGTCGCGAAAGCACGAAGTAAAGCAAATTTGACCCTTTGAGATAATAAAACCAAAAACCAGTCCAAAAAGCAGTCCAAGCGGCAGGATGCTAGCTTTGACTTTTAGATCTAGCGCCGGCGCCTGCATCAAAAGATACGCAAACCAGATAATCGCTAAAATCGCGATAATCACGCCGATGGCGAAATTTCGGTCGGCGCGGCCTTTGTCGTGCGTCGTGCCTTTGCCTTTTGGGCCGAAGTTTTTAAGCTCGGTTTTAGGCATAAAGATAGGTAGCTTGCCGATCTTGACGGCGACGTAGATGCCAAGCACCATAAACACGGCAAAAAGCCACGTATGTAGCGAAAAATACGGCAGCCCCGTAAAAAAATCAAGCAAGTTGCAGCCAAAGGCTAGACGCGCGCCAAATCCCGAAAGCAAGCCGCCGACGATAGCTTGAAAAACGCGAATTTTGCTTGCGGGTAAGCGAAATTTGACTTTATTTGCCATAAATGCCGCGATCGTAGCGCCCACGAACATGCCTATTAGCATAAGCCCCTCAAAGCGCGTGAGCGGGTTGCCGTCAAGGTTTGTAATCTTGTAGTAGGAGTAGCCGCTAAGATCCATCCCGAAAAGCTCCAAAAACTCGCCGCCCCAGCGCGTCATCTCGCCGGTCACCGCCCATCCGCCGCCAAAAATCCCAAAATACACGGTCGCGACGATGGCTAAGATAATCATCGCCTGCCCGACGTTCCAGAAATTCGTTAGATATTTCGTTCTAAATTCTTTAAACATAAATTTTCTTTGTATTAATTTCCTCGCTCCGCGAGACTAAATTTGAGATTAAACGCGTATCTATGAGGTAGTCATCTAAGTATCCTAAAAACGTGGTCGTCAAACTTGACGCTAAAAAGTAAGAATTGTAGCTAAAATATTATTAAATAAAATTAAAATATAGCTAGATTAATTTGCGATATTTTTTCTAAAATATAAGGTTCTCTTTAACTTAAAGCTCACAAAGGAGCAGTAAGTTACGATGAGAAGAACTAAATTTTTAAAAGTAACGAGCGTAGTGAAGTGGAGCAGAAGGGGATATGCTAAACATAGATTATCTAAATTTAAAGGGATAAAGAAAGAGAATTTCTTGTTTCATTTAAAGGAATGCGCTCTGCTCTACTTCGCTACGCTTATAGCTTTTTAAGACGTAGCTACAAAAGTGTAGTGAAGTAGAAGTTCAGATTTAATAACAGTAATGATGCAAGAGAGCTCTATCATATTCTACTAGAGATGATAAGATGTTTTATAAGTATCAAGACGAAGTTGCGGCTAAAAATCTGCTTAAGTTTAGTTGAGTCTTTACGTTTTATGGCGACGAGTCAAATTTGGGATAAAATTTAAACTGGCGCGGCATGGCGGTCATTTGCAAACGGACGAAAGGCGAACGCACCGAATATCAATTTATTCAATTTTGCCGCCGTTTGGCGTTAAATTTTACGCGATCGGTAAAATTTGACGAAAATAGGCAAAATTTTGCGTCTGAATTTAAAAGGATTCGCAAAATGATAGCGATTTATTTCAGCTCCACGGGCAACACGAAGCATTGCGTACAGAGATTTATAGAGCGCCTGGGCAAGGGTATCCCCGCGGTTTCGATCGAGGATGAGGACTGCGGCGAGCTACTAAAGCGCTCGGACGACGTGATCCTCGCCTACCCCGTTTACTTTAGCGACCTACCGCAGATC
>CAUQMN010000098.1:0-5472 GCA_963518765.1 uncultured Campylobacter sp. | reverse complement strand
CTCTTTCATCTTAGCTAGCAGCGCGGCGAATTTACCCTCGTCGGTCTCGTCTTTTTCGGGCTTGATCTCGGCGTCGATATCGGTGTGATTTACCGCTTTTATCGGTGTTTTGTCGTAGTCTTGGACCATCGGCATGACGATAGAGTCTATCTCCTCGTCCATGATGAGCACTTCTATGCCTTTAGCCTTAAAACTCTCTAAAAGCGGCGAATTTCTTAGCATCGTTTCATTATTTCCGCTGATGTAGTAGATCGATTTTTGACCGTCTTTCATCGTGTCTTTGTACTCTTTTAGGCTGACTAGTCCATCGCGCTTGCTTGATTTAAAGAGGCAAAGGTCTAAAATTTGCTCCTTTTCGCTGCTAAATCCGTAAAGCCCCTCTTTGATCACCTTGCCGAATATTTTATAAAATTTGATGTATTTTTCCCTATCTTTTTCTTTTAGCTTGGCTAGTTCGCCCAGGATTTTCTTGACGCTTTGCTCTTTGACGCTGCGCATTATGCTGTTTTCTTGCAGGATTTCGCGGCTGACGTTTAGCGGCAGGTCCTCAACGTCGATGATGCCGCGGACGAATCTAAGATAAGGCGGTAGCATCTCTTTGGCGTCGTCGCTGATAAATACGCTTTTGACGTAGAGTTTCACGCCGCTTTGATAATCCACGCGAAATAGATCAAAAGGCTCACTAGCCGGCACGAAAAATAGGGTAGTGTACTCTATCTTGCCCTCGGCTTTGGTGTGCACGTAAAGTAGCGGATCTTCGCTGTCGTGCGAAATTTGTTTATAAAAGTCGTTGTAGTCGGCGTCTTTTAGTGCGCTTTTACTCATTTTCCATAGTGCGGAGGCTTTATTTATCTGCACGTTTTTAGTCTCGTACGAGCCCTCTTTTTCGCCCTCTTTAGGCGGCACGTACTCTTCTTTATCCGCAAATATCGGATACGGGATGTGGTTGGAGTATTTTTTGACGATGTTTTCTATGCGGTAAGAGTCTGCAAACTCGTCATCTTTTAGATAAAGCGTGATCGAGGTGCCGTGGCTATCTTTTTGTGCGGAGGAGATTTCGTAGGTTTTGGCGTCCGAACTCCACATAAAGGTCTCTTCGCCAAGCGCCTTTTTGCTTACGACTTCGATCTTATCCGCGACCATAAACGCCGAATAAAACCCGACGCCAAACTGTCCGATGAGCGCGCTATCTTTTTTAGCTTGGCCGCTTAGTTTATCCAAAAAGCCCTTTGTACCGCTTCTAGCGATGGTACCGAGGTTATTTATCAGCTCGTTTTTGTCCATACCGATGCCATTATCGCTGATCGTTAGCGTCTTTTTTTCTTTGTCTATTTTGATATCGATTCGCGGAGAGTAGCTTAGACTTTTGTAAGCATCATACGTGAGGCATAGGTAGTTTAGCTTATCCAGCGCGTCGCTTGCGTTTGAGATGAGCTCGCGCAAAAATATCTCTTTGTTTGAGTAAAGCGAGTGTATCATTAAATTTAACAGCTCGTTTACCTCGGTTTGAAATTCAAATTTTTCGCTCATTTTTCTTCCTTTGTTTAAAATTTTTGGCAGATTATAGCACAAAGTGCTAAGAATATCTTTAAACTTGATATGATTACTATCAACTTATCTAAATCGTTATCCTAAATTTAGCTATAAAGACGTTATAAATACGAAAGCTAAATTTGCTGAAAATTTTATTAAATTTGAGTTGGAACGGAAGTTGCTATTTAACGCTCAATAAAGCAAGCGGAAGTAGCTTATGACGCAGACGAGGCGGGTTTTTGCGAGGCGAGGGCGCGTATATATGATACGTAACCGAAGCTGAGCAAAAAACCAACGAAGTATGCGTTTAAGATACGACGCGTAAGATAAGGAAAAGTAAATGAACAACGGCTACTACCAAGCAACCGGCGCCATGGTGACGCAGTTTAACCGCCTGGACGTCATCGCAAACAACCTTGCTAACATAAACACTATCGGCTTTAAGCGCGACGACGTCGTGGTAGGGGATTTTGAGAGAATTTTTAAAGAGTACCGCGATGAGCTGCCGATAGAAAATCACACGAAAGGCGCGGCGAAATTTCTAAACAGAACTATCGACAGAGTACCGCAAATTTCGGAGCAATACGTGGATTTTAGCCAAGGCGGGCTTAAATTTTCAAACAACGACCTTGACTTTGCGATGAAGCGAGAGGATCTTTTTTTCCTAGTCGAGGTAAAACCGGGCGATGTGCGCCTAACTAAAAACGGCTCGTTTAATCTCGACGAGGACGGATTTTTGGTAACCAAAGAGGGTTATAAGGTGCTGCCAAGCGATTATTTTACGAATAATTTTCAAGGTATCCAAATCCCGCAGGGCGAGCGCTTTTCCGCCGATAAAAACGGCAATCTCTACTCAAACGAGGAGCCGCTAGCTAGGCTTTATATCGCGCAGCCAAAAGAGATACGAAATCTAACCAAAGAGGGCGACAATCTCTACGTTTTGCCGAATTTAAAAGAGCTTGAAGACGTGGGCGGCGAGATAGACGCGGTCGCGTGGAAATACACCCAAATATCTAACGTAAACGCCGTGACCGAGATGGTCGGACTCATCGAGACGCAGCGCTTCGTCGAGATGTATCAAAAGGTGATGACGAGCCATATGGATGATCTGAATCAGGAAGCTATAAGTAAGCTTGCTAACACGAAAGTCTAAATTTAGCGTTATCTCTTTGGCGTATTTGCGAGAGATTTAATTTTTACTCGCGGCGACAGGCTACGTGCCTAGTCTTGCTCATAAAAATTTGCACAGCTCGCAAATCCGCTCAAAGATATTTCCGCTAAGGTTTTTAAATTTTAATAAACATAAATCGCTATACATTAAAATCCTTGCCGCTAATATAAATTTAAAACACTTCCGCCAAAATGTTTTCAAATTTCTAAATTTGCAAATTTGGAACGCCTTTTGCTACATACCTAAGAAATGCGAGAAATTGCGCCAAATTTGTAAATTTGGATGTTCGCCAAGCATAAAACAGTCGGCGACGGTTTTATGCAAAAGCATAAATTTAAGACTGCAAATTTGGAATATATTTTGCAACGGTAAAAGGCGATGAGCCGTTTATTAGATACATAAAGATAAGCGGCAGTAGCTTGAGATGGCGATGAGGCGGTTTTTTTGCGAGGCGAGGGCGCGTATATGCGATACGTAACCGATGCCGAGAAAAAACCAACGAAGTATACGCTCAAGATACAACGCGCTAAGAAAGGAAAACACGAAAAATGATGAGGTCTATTTATTCTGCCGCCACCGGCATGATCGCCCAACAAACCCAGATCGACGTTACGTCGCACAACATCGCAAACGTAAACACCATCGGCTACAAGAAAAACCGCGCCGAGTTTGCCGATCTGATGTATCAGGTCATGGAGTATGCGGGTACGGCAACCAGCGCCACGACAAAAAGCCCGACGGGTATCGAGGTGGGTCTGGGCGCGCGTCCGACGGCGATAACGAAGATATTTTCGCAAGGGTATTTTAAAGAAACGAGCAACAACCTCGATATGGTTATCGCGGGTAACGGTTTTTTCCAGGTGCAGCTTCCGGACGGTACGACGGCGTATACTAGAAACGGCGCCTTTAAGCTAGATAGCGAGGGCACGATCGTAAACTCCGACGGCTATGTGCTTCAGCCGCAGATGACCATCCCGGCTGATGCCACGCAGGTTTCGGTCGGTACCGACGGCACAGTCTCCGTGCTGCAGCCGGGCAATACCGAGATGACGCAGGTAGGCCGCATCGAACTAGCAAATTTTATCAACCCCGCAGGCCTGCACTCTATGGGCGACAACCTCTATCTACCGACGGGTTCTAGCGGCGAGGTCGTAGTCGGTACGGCGGGTCAGGACGGTCTGGGTACGATCAGGCAGGGATTTGTCGAGATGAGTAACGTACAACTGGTCGAAGAGATGACCGACCTCATCACGGGTCAGCGCGCGTACGAAGCAAACTCAAAGGCGATCACGACGAGCGACGATATGCTCTCGATCGTAAATAGTCTAAAGAGATAGCCTAAAATAGGCTAAATTTGATGCCGCCCAGTCTTTTAAATTTGCAAATTTGGGACTAGGCGGCTTTTTAAATTTACGGTGAAAAAACGGCTAAATTTAGCTCAAATTTAGCCGTTTTATGGCGGTTTTTGCTTACAACTATTGATTTTTGGTTATGGTAATCAAGCATTTAAATCTAAGCTAAACACCAAGAACGGACGGCTTAAATTTGATCATTTGGCGATTATGCTAAAAATCTGCTTATCGTCAGCCAGTCCATCAAATCTTACTCAAATTCCTCGGCCTTTATCCGAATTTTTTAAAATTTTAGCTATCATCGCGCTTTTATTAAGGTAAAATTTTGACATTTAACTACGTTTTTAAACTATCTATTCCTATTTTTATGGGCTATTTTCCCCTCGGCGTCGCCTTTGGGATACTGGCTAAAAGCATGGGCGTTAGCGCATTTATCGCCGTTGCTCTTAGCACTCTTGCCTACGGCGGCGCGGCGCAGTTTATGATGCTCTCGCTTTTTAGCGCGGGCACTGGGCTAGTTGAGGTTTTTATCGTGAGTTACCTCGTAAATTTACGCCACACTTTTTACGGGTTGGCGCTTTTAAAAGAGTACAAAGACCTAAAATACCGCCTTTTAAATATCGCGACTCTCACGGACGAAACTTTTGCGATATTTAAGGCGCTTAAGATCTCGGACGCGGCGGAGCGCAGCTATGTTTTTACGCGGCTAAATTTGCTCTCGTGGTTTTACTGGGCGGCGGGAACGGCGGTCGGATGCCTAGCCGGCGGACTGATAAAGGTCGATACGAGCGGGCTTGAGTTTAGCCTCACGGCGCTTTTTATCGTTATCGTGATGGAGATGTTTAAAAACGATAAAAACTATAAGGTGCTAGGTGCGGCGTGCTTGTTTGGAGTCGCCGGCGTAGCGCTCATGCCGGCTAAAGCGATGCTGGTAGGCTCGATGGCTCTTTGCTTTATTTTTATTTTAGTTTTTAAGGATAAGCTTTGATAAGCGTGAGTTCTAGCGAGTGGGCGATATTTATGGCCGTTTTGCTAAGCGCGTTTGCGACCTTTTTGACGCGCGCCGCGCCGTTTTATGTCATCAAAAACTATAAGCCTAGCCCGTGGCTTAGCGCCGTGGAGCGACGCATGGGACTGATGATAATGGTTATCTTGGTGTGCTACGGACTAAGAGACGTCAAATTTAACGTTTATCCGTACGGACTAAACGAAGCGCTAGCCGTTTTTAGCGCGGTTTTGATTCATCTAAAATTTAAAAATACCCTGCTTAGTATTGCGGCTTCGACGGGCATTTATATGGCACTAATCAGGCTTACGGCTTAAACGGAGGTTTTTATGAAAAGAGTTACTATACTAGCAGTGGGCGGCACGGTAGCAGGAAGCGGCCCCGGATCGCTTGATGCGAGCTATACCTCA
>CAUQMN010000097.1:0-5538 GCA_963518765.1 uncultured Campylobacter sp. | reverse complement strand
AGCCAAAGGTCAAGTTGGAAACGCCAAATATCCGTGGGAAAAGCTTGACGCGGTTGATACTTTCAAGGCTTTGATTAAATAAATCCTCAAGCCCGCTGAATTTAACGCGGGCTTAAATTTACCCTCAAATTTAAGGCTTCGTATGAAATTTCGTCCCGCTTTACGTCTTAAATTTTACTTCAAAAACCGTGCGACAAAATTTAAAGATAATTAAAATGCAAACGGCAATAAACCAAAACGGCAAAAATAGGACGCTAGGACTCATTTTGCTCGGCCTTTGCCCGTTTTATTTTATCTGCGCGCTAGGCATTTTTGTATTGCCTTTTGACG
The DNA here is from genome assembly GCA_963518765.1 of uncultured Campylobacter sp. Taxonomy (GTDB): domain Bacteria; phylum Campylobacterota; class Campylobacteria; order Campylobacterales; family Campylobacteraceae; genus Campylobacter_A. Next base: position 5,208 of record CAUQMN010000097.1, on the reverse strand, counting down.
TGCTGGTTCGCTCGTCTTTGGCTATGGATTTCGTGGAAGCTATGCTTAAAATTTACCCGGCCGTTGAGAGAGCTTTTACTCATACCGATTTTACGCAAAAGGCAGCGTTTTATATCGCTTATATGGGGATTATCAAGGTCGTTACGCTTGTCGGTTTCGTAGCGGCCTGCCTGCTGTGCGGCAGTAAAGAAAATAAGGCTTACACCTTAAAGATGATAATAAAAGAAAATCCTGTAAAAAGATTTTTTCTTTCTATTTTTATCATTTTTGTGAGCAGTTTTTTTGTGTATTGGGATTTTAGCGGTTACCACATCGGCTATCGTCATCCAAGATACTCGCCTGAATACGAATGGGTGCTGAGGTCTCCAGGCGAGCTGTTTTGGCAGATGTGTATTGATTTTATGCTTGTAGTTTTTGTTGCGGCTTGTATATTTTACGTATCATTGCAAATTCGGTTGCTATTTCGCAAACGTAAAAACGCCTAAATTTAGCAAATTTATCTGAAAAATTTATCGAGCAACCCTTGCTTTGGCGTTATTATCTCAGACGGCGAGCCGTTTACGCTGTGATAGATGGCTTTGCCGTATTTCGTCGCGTAGTATCTGAGTAAATTTCGCTGTAAATTTGGCTCTGTGCTAGGCACGAACCAGCCGTTGTTAGTTACCGCGATCATGACGTCGAATTCCCCCGTAAAAAGCTCGTCCCTAGTCGCTTCGTAGCAGATCGCGTTTCTGATTTTCAGGCCCTCTATCTCGTAGTCGCTAGGGGTTCCTGCCGTCTCAAAATCCTTCGCGCCGCCGAAAAATACTTTATTTATCAAATCACGCGCAAACGCCGGTAGCGGGATCTCCTCGCCAAAAGGCACGAGGATAAATTTATCCATCCGCTGCATCTTGCCGCGGTCAAAGAAAAACGCCGAGTTGTAGCTAGTGCCGTTTTCTAGGGCCAGCGCACCGGCGAGGATAGCGATCTTTTGGGATTTTTCTAGCAGTTCGGAGATGAGATTTCGCTCGTGCGTCATATAAACGGGAAAGGCGCTCTCGGGCAAAATAACCGCTCTAAATCCCGCGTTTATCGCCTCGTCTATGATTTCTAAATTTTGATTTATAAACTCGTTTTTTAGCTGTTTAGCCCACTTTAGCTCTTGCGGGACGTCGGAGTTTGCTAGCTTTACCTCAAAAGGCAGAGTTTTAAAATTTGGCGTACCATACTGCACCGCGCAGGCTAAAAGCGCGACAAAAGCGATAAATTTGAAGTGATTTTTGACGTAAAATAGGCACAAAATCGCGGCAAAAATAAACGCAAGCGCAAGTAAATTTGGCGCAAATATGCCCGGCACGAAAACGGCTTCTAAATTTAGCCAGTTAAAGCCGAAAGGATGGATATTTGAAACTAAAATAAGCAGCAAAGCCTTTAGCCAAATTTGAGCCGGGATGCCCGCTATCAAAAAAAGTGCGCCGTAAATCATCCCGATAGCTAAAATTTCAAGCGGGATAAGGTAGCTAAGCTCGTAATAAACGAGGCTAAAGCTAATCCAGTAAAACCAAATAATCCCGATAAAAAATCCCGTCCAAAAAAAGCCGCGGCGGTCAAATTTGAGCAGTAAATAAAAGCCCGCTATCGCAAAAAAAGGCGAGATAAAATTTAAAATTTCGCCGTCTAAAACGTCGGCTAGTATAAAATTTGAGATTAAAATCGCGCCGACAAAGGCTTTTATTATAATTTTAGTGCTAAAATAAGGGCTTAAAATTTTTTTTATCAAGGAACCCCATGCAAGAAGGAAATTTCGTAGCTTCATTACTGCCTCTAGTCGTGCTTTTCGCGATATTTTATTTTTTGGTTATCAGACCGCAGCAAAAACAGCAAAAAGCTCATGCCGCGATGCTAGCCGCACTCGAAAAAGGCGACAAGATCATAACTAGCGGCGGACTAATCTGCGAGGTGATAAAACCGGAAGATGATTTTATCAGAGTTAAGCTTAACGACGACGTAATCGTGCGCGTTTCACGCGAATTTATCGCGAGAAAAATAGAAAAAACAGAGACGAAAGTAAATGCGTAACGGCAAAATAACATATAGGCTGATCATCTTTGTTTTGGCTTTGATTTTGGGCATTATATTTTCCGCGCCGTCTTTTACGGACAAGCTAGGCGGCTCTAAAATCAGCCTCGGACTTGATTTGCAGGGCGGGCTTCATATGCTCCTTGGCGTCGAGACCGAGGAGGCCGTGCACTCAAAGATCAAGTCGATCGCTGCTAGCGTGAACTATTTTGCGAAAAAAGAGGATGTTTTAATAGATAGCTTTAAGATCCGAGAAGATAAGGTGGATTTTGAACTGCTTGATGCGGACGAAGCCGCTAAAATCGACGGTATGCTAAAAGATATCAAAGGTCTTAATGTGCAAAAAGACGGGCTAAAATACTCTATCGGCTTAACCGATGCCGAGAAGGCCGAAACTATCGAATACGCGATAAATCAAGCCGTAGAAACGATCAGAAACCGTCTCGATCAGTTCGGTTTAGCCGAGCCTACGGTAGCAAGACAGGGCAAGGATAATATCCTAGTCGAGCTTCCGGGTATCAAAACGGCTGAGGACGAACAGCGCGCACGCGATCTCATCGCAAAAGCCGCGCACCTCCAGCTGATGGCCGTCGATGAAAAGCGCCAGTCGCAGGCAAACTCTATGAGCGAGGCCGAGGCTGAGAGCTACGGCGACATCATCTATCCGGACGTCAAAAACGAGCAGATAAAATACGTCGTAAAAAACATTCCCGTACTTGATGGCGCGATGCTAACGTACTCCAGAGGAGCCTATTATCATCTTATCAGCATGCCCGGTATTATCTTTACTCTAAATGCCGAAGGGGCTAGAATTTTTGGCGATTTTACCGGCGCAAACGTCGGCAAGCGCCTGGCTATCGTGCTTGACGGCAAGGTTTACTCCGCTCCTTCGATAAACGAGAGAATCGGCGGCGGAAGCGGTCAGATAAGCGGCAATTTTAGCGTCGAGGAGGCTCACGACGTGGCCATCGCGCTTAGAAGCGGTGCTCTTTTGGCTCCGGTAAAAATGCTAGAAAAACGAAGCGTAGGACCAAGCCTTGGCGCCGATAGTATAAGACAATCGATGATCGCGCTAGCCTCGGCATCGGTTTTGGTGGTGCTGTTTATGATAGCTTATTACGGATTTAGCGGCATTTTGGCAAATATCGCGCTTGTCGCAAATATCTTAATATTAGTCGCCGTGATGGCGATGTTCGGCGCTGCTCTAACGCTACCTGGAATGGCCGGCATAGTGCTAACCATCGGTATGGCCGTAGATGCAAACGTCATCATAAACGAGCGTATCAGGGAGCTACTGCGCGACGGAGCCAGTATCGCAACAAGCGTGAAAAAGGGCTACGAAAATGCTATGAGCGCGATCATAGACGCAAATTTGACCACGCTTATCACGTCAGTCGTACTTTACGCCTACGGTACGGGACCTGTTAAGGGCTTTGCCGTTACTATGGGCATAGGTATCATAGCCTCGATGATAACGGCGATCTTGGGTACTCACGGGATGTTTGATACGATTATAAATAAAATAGAAAAAAGCGGCAACACGCGATTTTGGTTCGGTTATAAAAGGGTATAAATGCAATTTTTCTCAAAGGCACATGTTTATGATTTTATGAGCAAGCGCTACATAGCGCTAGCCGTCTCGGCCGTGCTATTTTTCGGTTCGCTTTTTTTGATGGCGACGAAAGGCTTTAATTACGGCATTGATTTTTCCGGCGGTACGCTCATCCAGGTGAAATACGATAGCGCGGTCTCGCTAGATAAAATTCGCGAGGCTCTGGCAAAAGACGAAGCCTATAAGAACGCGAGCGTTACGGAGTTTGGTTCGGCAGAAGAAGTTACGATTAGATTTTCTGGGACGAACTCAAATTTAGGCAGCGACGTTGGAGCTAGCGTAGCCCAGCTTTTAAAAGATACGGGCAAATTTGAGATCCGCCGTACCGACGTAGTAGGTCCAAAAGTCGGCGACGAGCTGCGTGAAAAAGGCGTGATGGCGCTTGCGATCTCGCTCGTGGGGATTTTGGTCTACATCGCGTTTAGATTCGAGTGGAGATTTGCGATGGCGGCGGTGGCTTCGGAGATTCACGACGTCGTGATCACGATGGGAGCTATCAGCCTTTTTGCTATCGACGTAAATTTAGACACTCTTGCGGCGATCCTTACGGTCGTGGGCTACTCGCTAAACGACACGATCATCGTCTTTGACCGTATCAGAGAAAATATCAAAAGCAGCAAGAGCACGCATCTTGATACGATAATAAACGAATCGGTCTCCGCGACGCTAACTAGAACGATACTCACATCAGGCACCACGCTCATTACGGTAGTCGTGCTGTTTTTGTTCGGCGGAGATATGATACACGGATTTTCTTTGGCGCTGATAGTGGGCATCGTCATCGGTACGCTTAGCTCGATATTTGTTGCCGCGCCTATGCTTTTGTGGTTTAAATTTAGCGTAGAAAAATACCGCGCGACGGAGGCCGAAAGGGCGCGCGCTCAAAGAGAGAAGCAAAAGCAGCGAGAGATGTTTGAAAAAGGCGCTATATAAGGAGAGGCGATGAATTGGGGTAAGGTTGTTTATATTTTTTTCGCTCTCATGAGCCTAACGACGACGGCAGGATTTTTGTACGACAAAAACGAGATAGCGCTTTTTATAGCCGCGAGCGTAAATTTAATTTCGACATTGCTAAAAATCGGTGTTAAAAATATCTTTGCCGCCGAGCTTTTCGCTAGTTCTTTGGTGGCTGATTTGCACCTTATTCCGGCGTTTGGGATACTTCAGGTAAACGGCAGTGCTAATATCGCTTATTCGCTAGCTATCGGAGCGACGATCGCAAATGTTTTTTCGCTCGCCTTGGTTTTGGTCGAGTCAAGCAAAACGCAAGAAGAATTTTAGGAGTAAAAATGAGTGAAAATTTAAAATACGAGCCTGCGAAAATAGAAAAAAAATGGAGAGAAATTTGGAGCAAAAGCGGCGAATTTGAGCCCAAAGACGACTATAGCCTACCTAAAAAATATATCCTAAGCATGTTTCCATACCCTAGCGGACGCATCCACATGGGGCACGTGCGAAACTACTCTATCGGCGACGCCCTAGCTCGCTACTACCGCAAAAAAGGCTATAACGTTTTGCATCCTATCGGCTTTGAT
>CAUQMN010000096.1:0-5584 GCA_963518765.1 uncultured Campylobacter sp. | reverse complement strand
CGTAAGTACCGTGAGTCCGCTAGCTAGCGGATAGAGCATGCGGCGTAAAAACAGCCAGCCGCGCCCTTTGAAAAAATCGGCGCTTGAATGCTCGCTGATAAAAAGCGGCTTACCGATAAATAAATTCGACAAAATTACGTTGATATTGGTGCTGTCCATCGAGGAGATAACGACGTCAAATCCGCCGTTTTTAATCAAATTTCGCTGATAAAAAAACTTTTTCACGCGCCTTATTAAATTTGCGAAAAAGCCCTTTTTTACCATCGGGAAAGGCAAATCGATCAGCTTTATCCTCTCGTCTAGCTCGTAAAACGGCGGTTTGGTGTCAAATTTTAAAAGCGTTACGTCGTGAAATTTCGCAAAATAGCTCGCCAGCAAGCTCATCACGCGCTCGGCGCCGCCTGCTTGCAGGGTCGAAATTATAAATAAAACCTTCATTCTCTCTCCAAATTTTAATCGATGCGCGAAAATTTAATAAATCTTCAAAATTATTGATTTTATAAATTTTGAGCTTTATAATCGCTTAGTTTCTTATCTTTTAAATATCCGCTCATAGCCCAAAATTGCCGCTTCAAAGCGCGTTGCGGCGACATATTTTAAGCTATTTAGACGAGCTAGCGGAGAGACTTTTGCCTGCGCTCTTTGCACCCGCTCCGCTTGGATATTTGAGTCCGCTAAATCGGTTGGATGTGCGAAAATATCGCTAAAATACATCTTTAAGCCGTTTTGCAAAAGCAAAATTCGCCAAAAATCAGCCACGCAAAGCGCCCTTTTGTGCGTTTGCAAAACCGCTTCCGCCGCGCGCCTATCAAGTACGTAGGCCGCCGCTCGGTAAATCGTGCCGTAAGATCGCTTTGAGACTAGCCAAAAATCCTCCTCCAGCTTTTTGCCAAATGCGCTAAATCGCCCATCTAACCCGTCCTGCGCGCCGCAAATGAGCACCGAGCCCTCGTGCATCTTTATAGCCGTTTCAAACGCCTTTTTTACGCCGCTTTCATCGCCGATGACGTCGTCTTCTAAAATGAGCGCAAATTTGGCGTCGCTTTTTAAAAACTCCTCGTAAGCTCGCACGTGAGATAGCGAACAGCCGACCTCGGACGGGCTTAATAACCTGCCGTAAGCCTCGAGGCTAGGCAGCGCGTAGCCGTAATACTCCTTTGCGCTCATCGCCCTACCGTCGGTCGCCTCGACAAGCTTAAATTCGCCGTAGTTTTTAAACCGCTCTTTTAGCTTTTGCCTGCGCGACTCGTCGCTTTTTAGCGAGATAACGAATACTATATTTTTCATCTTTTAAACTTCGATTTGATTTTATTTATCAGGGTTCGTTGTTCTCTTTTGTCAAATATCAAAAACAAGCTCGCGGCGTAACTGAGCGCAAGCAAAACCGCTGAATACGCGGCAAATTCGCCCCAGCTTGAAATTTGCACGAAATTTCGCAGCCAAAAAAACAGTCCGCAAACTGCGGCAAAAACGGCTAAATTTTTAAAATAAACGCCGTAAAAAGTAGTAAGCGGCAAGCTCAAATTTAATGCAGCGTTTATGAGATCAAATCCCAAAATGCGCACCGAATAAAGCGCGGCGCCGACGGCAACCATACCGTAAATGCCGTAGTCCGTAAATTTAAGCACGGCAATCTGCGCCAAAATCGTGCCAGCACCCAAAATCGTGTTTGCTATCGCAGGGCGTTTTAGTTTATTCGTCGCGCTGTCGAGATTAAAAAGCGAAAAAACATAGCTGATAAATATAATCGGCACTAGGGTTATCATCGAGAGATTATAGATTAGATTTATCTCGTCCGCACTTTTAAACGGCAACCAAAGCGTGTAAAATTCGCGCCCGAAAGCCACAAAAATAGCCGCTGGTACGCTCATGACAAACGCCGTAACTCGCATCGAAAATTTAGCCTCCGCTACGAGCGCGGCCAAATTTAACTTAGAGTAGTGCTCGACGAATTTTGGCGCAAATATCGCGCTAAGCTGCGCTACGAAGCTCTCCAAAATAATCGGAGCCGCCTTTGAAACGGCTAAAATTCCCGTCGCGTTCGCGTTTAAAAAGATATTGCAGATAAACAGATCCATACCGCTCATAAGCACGCGGTTTATGGCGTTAAAGCTATTATAGACGCCAGATTTTAGTAGCTCTTTTATCCGCGCAAAGTCAAATTCTCGCGGGTTAAATTTAAGCTCGGGCGTTATACGGCGCGAAACCCAAACGCTCGTAAAAAAAACAAATAGCGACGCGACTAGAGCGGAGATCGCGATATATGCGATCATCGGTCTGAAAAAATAAAAAAGCGCCACGATGAGAGCGGCTAAGATAGCGCTAGATGCGGCGTTGCGAATGGAGATGATGTAGAGCTTGTTTTTGATAAACATCGAGACGCTGATGACGCCGTTAAAAAGTCCGACGCAAAAATTTATAAAATAAAACGCGAAAGTAAGCCGCACGTCGCCCAGCAGCGCGTCGCTCACGTTTAGCACGCTTTGTAAATTTAAGATAAAAATGCCCGCGCCCAGCAAAATCAGAACGCAAAAAAAGATATTTACGACTATAACCGACGAGTAGTAGGCGTTAGCCGCGCGCGTGCCCCCTCTGTGCCACTCGTACGCGACGAAGCGGCCGCTAACGGAGTTTATCGCAGCAGTTACGACTAAAGCGTAGGCAACGATAGCGTTAGACAGCCCGACAAAGCCGTAGGCCTCGTTGCCTAGGCTCTTTAAAATGTAGGGCGTGAGGAAAAAATTTATCCCCATCGATACGATAAAAACGACGATGGAACTGATCAAATTTACGAGCATTACAGCCTTGCGTCGGCGTTTTCGTAAACGTTTTTGATATCGTAAACGAGAGCTTTGCTAAATTTTAACCCTTTAAATTTATCGTGCGCGACGGCGATCACGACGCAGTCGTAGTCGGCCTCATCAAAGCTTTTTAGAGGCGTCAAGCCGTACTCGCGCTTTACCTCGGTTTCGTCCGCCCACGGATCGTAGACGTCCACGCTGCAACCAAAATCCCTAAGCTCCTCGATCACGTCTATCACGCGCGAGTTGCGGATATCCGGGCAGTTTTCCTTAAACGTAAGCCCAAGCACCAAAACGCGAGCCGAATTTATTAAAACGCCCCTTTTTATCATTAGCTTTACGACCTGATCGGCCGCGTATTTACCCATATTATCGTTTATACGGCGTCCGGCTAGGATCATCTCGGGATGAAAGCCCAGCTCCTGCGCCTTATGCGTGAGATAATAAGGATCCACGCCGATGCAGTGGCCGCCCACTAGCCCGGGACGGAAATTTAAGAAATTCCACTTCGTACCCGCCGCCTGCAAAACGGCGTTCGTGTCGATGTTCATCTTGTTAAATATCATCGCAAGCTCGTTCATAAAGGCGATGTTTATATCGCGCTGCGTGTTTTCGATGACTTTGGCAGCCTCGGCGACCTTGATAGTAGGGGCTTTGTGCGTGCCCGCCGTAATAATCGAGTGGTAGACCTCGTCGACCTTGTCGGCGACTTCCGGCGTCGATCCGCTAGTTATTTTTTTGATTTTAGTTACGGTGTGCTCTTTGTCGCCCGGATTTATGCGCTCTGGCGAATATCCGCAGAAAAAGTCCTCATTAAATTTAAGCCCGCTTTGCTCGAGCAGCGGCACGCAAATCTCCTCCGTAACGCCCGGATACACGGTGCTTTCATACACGACGATATCGCCCTTTTTTAGCACCTTTGCGACGCTTTGCGTGGCTTTTACCACTGGCGTTAGATCGGGACGTTTGTTTTTATCTATCGGCGTCGGGACGGTCACGATAAAGAAATTACAATCCTTTATATCGTCTAAATTTAGGCTAAATTTCATACCGTTTTCTATCGCTTTTTTCATCTGCTCGGCGCTAAGCTCCAACGTGCGATCATATCCGCTTTTTAGCTCCTCGATGCGGGCAGCGTTTACGTCAAAGCCCGTAACTTCGTATTTCTCGCTAAACGCCGCCGCCAAAGGCAGCCCGACGTATCCTAGTCCGATAACGGCTATTTTCATTTATTTTTCCTTTTTAATTTTTTTGGTTCGATCGTTTTTACGCGTTCATACACTCTTATTTCCGCGCCTACGCCTTGCGGAGTTATGATTTTAACGGGGCTAACGCCAGGTAAAATTTGAGTGAGCTCATAATAAATCCGCCTCTTTTTCTTTCCGTCCTTGCAGAGCATCATCGTTTGCGCTAGCTCGTCACCGCCGCTAAATTCGTAATAAATCCCGCGCGCGTCCTCTTTTTCCTCCAGCTTTCCGCCGAGCAAAAAGGCAAAGTTGCAGTCGGTTTTTATCTCTTTAAAAAACGCGACTTCGTATTTAAAATAATCAGGCGGCATCTTTGAGATAGGCAGCTCGAAAATATTTTCCTCGGTTTTTGCCGCGTTTTCGCCCGCCAAAAGCGCAAACGGCAGCACGCAAGCTGCGATAAAAAGTAAAATTTTCCTCATGATTTCACTCCTATTTGGAAATACTTAAAGCCTAAATTTGCCAGATTTTTCGCGTCGTATTGATTACGCCCGTCAAAGATCACGGCGTTTTTTAGCCGCTGTTTCATCTCCATAAAATCAGGCGATCTAAACTCGCTCCACTCGGTAACCAGCGCGAGCGCGTCGGCGCCGTTTCGCGCGTCGTATTTGTTTGGGGCGAATTTTAAATTTGAGTTAGGTAGGTATTTTTTAGCTTCGTTTGCGGCTTTTGGATCGTAGGCGACGACGTTTGCGCCCGCGTTTTCTAGCGCTTTTATAAGCACTAGCGAGCTAGCTTCGCGCATATCGTCAGTGTTTGGCTTAAACGCTAGCCCCCAAATCGCCACCATTTTGCCGCTCAAATTTCCGCCGAAAAATGCTGAAATTTTTTCAAAAAGCACCGTTTTTTGCGCCGCGTTTCTAGCCTCCACCGCGCTTAAAACCTTCGGCTCAAAGCCGTTTTGCCTAGCGGTATATATGAGCGCCTCGACGTCTTTTGGAAAGCAGCTACCGCCGTATCCGCAGCCAGGGTATATAAAGCTATACCCGATGCGAGAGTCGCTGCCGATGCCTTTTCGCACCAAATTTACGTCCGCCCCCACGCGTTCGCAGATACCCGCGATCTCGTTTATGAAGCTGATTTTAGTCGCTAGCATCGCATTTGCGGCGTATTTGGTCATCTCGGCCGATTTCACGTCCATAGCGATAAAGCGGTCGTGATTTTTCATAAACGTTGCGTAAAGCTCGCGCATGCCGCTTTGCCCCCACTCGCTGCTAGCGCCGACTACGACGCGGTCTGGCTTTAAAAAGTCCTCGACCGCCGCACCCTCTTTTAAAAACTCGGGGTTTGATACGACCTCAAATTTGACGTCTATGTTTCTCTTTTTTAGCTCGCTAGCGATCACTTCGCTAACCTTCTCCGCCGTGCCCACGGGAACGGTTGATTTATCCACGACGATTAGCGGCGAGGTCAAATTTTGCCCGATACTTTTTGCGACTTCTAGCACGTATCGTAGATCCGCCTGCCCGTCCGCGCCCATAGGCGTGCCGACTGCGATAAATAGCACGCTAGCGTGCGCCAAGGCCTCTTTTATAT
>CAUQMN010000095.1:0-5620 GCA_963518765.1 uncultured Campylobacter sp. | reverse complement strand
ATAAAATTTTAGACGAGATTAGTCCGTTTGCGAGTCAAGAGGAGTGGGATAACAGCGGACTGCTCGTGGGCTCGTTTGAGGCGAGCGCGGAGCGCGTTTACCTTAGCCTTGACGTCTACGACGAGCTTTTGGACGAGGCACAGCCAAATTCGCTTATCATTACGCATCATCCGCTCATTTTTAAAGGGCTAAAATCGCTAAATTTAGATAAATATCCAAGCAGCCTAATCGCAAAGATGGTGGCTAAAAATTTAAGTCTGATCGCTATGCATACTAATTATGATCTAAGCCATCTAAACGAGTACGTACTAAGCGAAATTTTGGGCTTTACGCCAAAGGAGCGCGATGGATTTTTGCTTTATGCGGACGTAAATTTGAGCTTTGACGAGCTTTGCGAGAGGGTAAAAACAAAGCTAAATTTGAGCCATTTAAGGGTTTGCAAGGGGCGAAAATTTGATCCCAATGCGCAGGTAAAACGCCTTGCATTTTGCACGGGAAGCGGCGGCGATTTGATTGATAGCGTTAAAGCGGACGTGTTTTTAACCGGAGATCTGAAGTATCACCAAGCCATGAGCGCCGTGCAAAATAATCTTACTATGCTAGACATTGGGCACTTCGAGAGCGAGCGGTATTTTGGGGAGTCGCTTGCAAAATATTTGCAAATTTTGCCGATTCCTACTATAATATCCAACTCAAAAAACCCGTTTTCATACAGTTAAAGGAAAAAGATGAATAAATATTTAGAACAGCTAGTCGAGCTCTCGACGATCGACAAAGATATCGACGATTTTACCCCGCGCCTCGAGAAGGTTCAAAGCGTTTTAAAAGCGACCAGGGACGAGCAGGCGGCGATTTTAGCGCAGATCGAGGAAGCGGCTACGAGCGTGACCGAGCTAAAAAATCAAAAATCTCAAACCAACGCGCACATAGCCGAATTTAGCGCAAAGATAAAAGACGTCGCTAAAAAAAGCGGCGCTGCAAAAACCGAAAAAGAGATAAAAGCGCTTCAACTAGAAGACGAGCTAGCTAAAGAGCAGCTAGAGGCCGCAAACGAAGAGGTCGAAAGACTAGAAAAAATCATAGATAGCAAAAATGCGCTAAAAAGCGAGCTTGAGGCAAAGGCTGCGGAACTAGGCGAAAATTTGACCAAAATCGAGAGTGAAATCTCGGCCGAGGTCGACGCTATCGAGCAGCAAAGAGACGAAATATACGCTAAGAAAAACAAGCTAGTCGGCGAGATGAATCAAAAAATCTTGACCTTTTACGAAAAAATCCGTAAATGGGCGCACAACACCGCCGTCGTACCTGTCAAAAAACAGGCGTGCTACGGCTGCTTTATGCAAATAAACGATAAGACTTATTCTGCCGTCATCAAGGGCGAAGATATCGTGACCTGCCCTCACTGCGGCCGAATTTTATACAAAGAAGCGGCGAACTAGCCTTTAAATTTGATAATAATTTATTACGTTTTAGTCCTCGCGGCGTTTGCCTTGGGGGCTTTACCGCTTGCGATTTTAGCTTTTAAGAAAAAGTACAGAGCCTCGATCCCCGCTAGATTTTTTTTGTTTAAAAATCCCAAATTTGACGCCTCGCGCCTGCATTTTCACGCGTGCAGTTTCGGCGAGGTGCGTTCTATCGCGCCGCTAGTTAGTAGATTTAAAGACGCGGCCGCAGTCTCGGTCGTGACCAAAACCGGTTTTGACGAGGCTAAAAAGATCACGCCAAATACGCGCTTTTTGCCGTTTGAGATATTTTTACCGTTTTGGCTAAAGCCTGCTAAGATAACGGTTATTTTTGAGGCCGAGCTTTGGCTGGGGCTTGTTTTTTGGGCTAAATTTAAAGGCTCTCGCGTTATTTTGATAAACGCTAGGATTTCTGATAGGAGCTACAAAAGTTATCTAAAATTTGGCTTTTTTTATAGGTATTTATTTAAATTTATAGATAAAGTTTATGCCCAAAGCAATCTGGATAAACAGCGCCTAGAGCGGCTCGGCGCCAAAAATATCGTTGTTAGCGGCAATATAAAATCAGCCTTTTTGCCAAGCCCGAGTAAAATTTATGTCAAACCAAAAGAGCGCGCGATCGTGCTAGCTAGCACTCATGCGGGCGAGGAAGAGCTGATTTTGCGCGAGTTAAATTTGGGCGCAAACGACAAGCTGATACTCGTCCCGCGCCATCCGGAGAGGTTTGGCGAAGCGGGCGAGATTTTGGTTAAATTTGCCGCAAAAAACGGACTTAGTTTTGCTAAATTTAGCGAAACGAAAAACTTTGACGCGCAGTGCGTGCTGGTCGATGCGATGGGCGAGCTGGTAAATATTTACAAATTTAGCGACGTCGTCGTGCTGGGCGGTAGCTTCGTACCAAACGTCGGCGGACACAATCCGATCGAGGCGGCGCAGTTTGAAAACGCGGTGATAAGCGGGGAGTTTATATTTAATCAAAAAGCCCTGTATAGCGCGGTTGACGGCATAAAATTTGCAAAAGCGGACGAGATAAGTTCGCTTTTAAAGCAAGATTTGCCAAAAGCAAAAATAGTCGCCAAAGGCGATGCGAGCGAGATTTTAAAAGATATTGAGGAAAATTTATGAAAGAAGAAAAAGCCTATAAACTGCTGGCGATCCAGGAAGGCATCTCAAACAACGAGGCAAAGGAACTAATCGACGCAGGCCTAGTTAGCGCCAAAGGACAGAGGATCGCCGTGGCGCGCGCGATGATGAGTGCGGCGACTAAATTTAACGTGCAAAAGCTACCGCGCCCAAGCGTGATTTTCGAGGATGAAAATTTGATCGCGGTTGATAAACCGGCGTTTTTAACCTCGGAAAAAGTGAGCGAAACTTATAAATTTCCTCTGCTTCACAGGCTCGATAAGGAAACTAGCGGCGTGCTTTTGCTTGTAAAAAACGAGGAATTTCAAAAAAAAGCGATCGAGGAGTTTAAAAACTGCCGCGTAAAAAAAGAGTACGTTGCGGCGGTCAAGGGTATCGTGAGCGAGGAATTTAGCGTAAACGAACCCATAATCACGCTAAAAAACAGAGGCGGAGCGTTTTCTAAGATATCGCCAAACGGCAAAGAGGCGTTTTCGCACGTGACGCCGGTGATGGTCGCAGGCAAAAAAAGTCTCGTAAAAGTCGAGATAAAAACCGGCAGAACGCACCAAATCAGAGTGCATCTAAATCACGCGGGATACGGGATCGTCGGCGATGAAAAATACGCTAAAAATAAATCCGCGAGAATGTATCTGCATGCCTATAAAATCGAGCTTTTAGGGTATAAATTTAGGTCAAATTTGAGCAGCGACTTTAACAGGCTCGGTTTTGAAATTTCAAGAAATTTTGAGATTTAAAGAGCGATAAAGCTTAAATTTAATAAAATACGCGCTTTAGCTATAAATATAAATAAAAGGTAGAATGTGTTTGAACAAATCAGCGAGTCGTTTCGTTTAGCCGTTAGTAAAATTCGTTTTGTAGACGATGAAAAAGCGCTAAATAACGCGCTTGACGTGCTTAAAAAAGCGCTACTAAAAGCCGACGTTCATCACAAAGTTACCAAAGAATTGCTAGCCCTCATAGAGGCCGATCTAAAGCAAAGCGGGATAGGCCAAAAGCAGTTTTTAGACGCTATAAAGTCAAATTTGACGAAGGTTTTAACCGCGCCGGGCAACCAGGGCTTCGTCTTTGCACCAGTAGCTCCTACGGTCGTGCTAATGGCTGGCTTGCAAGGTAGCGGAAAAACCACTACGACGATAAAGCTAGCTAATTATCTAAAACTTAGAAAGAAAAAAGTTTTGGTCGCGGCGTGCGATTTGCAGCGTTTGGCTGCCGTCGAGCAGCTTCGTCAGCTTTGCGAAGCAAACGAGATAGAGCTTTTTAGCATAGAAAACGAAACCGATCCGCTAAATGTAGCTAAACAAGCGCTAGCTAAGGCAAAAAGCGGTCTTTACGACGTGCTTTTGGTCGATACGGCGGGGCGCCTAGCGATAGACGAAGCTTTGATGAAACAGATAAAAGATATCAAATCAGCGCTCGAGCCGCATGAAATTTTTTATGTAGCTGACGCCATGAGCGGACAAGACGGCGTAAAAACCGCAAGTACGTTTAACGACGCGCTAAAAATAAGCGGCGTGGTGCTAAGTAAATTTGACTCTGACAGCAAAGGCGGCGTAGCTATCGGCATAGCCAAGCAGCTAAATATACCGCTTAGATTCGTAGGTATCGGAGAAAAAGTCGGCGATATGGAGAGCTTTATCCCTGAGCGTATCGTGAGCCGCATAATGGGCGAGGGCGACTTGGCGACGTTGGTTGAGAAAACGAGCGCCGTGATAGACGAGCAAGAAGCAAAAAGAATAAATAAAAAGATCAAAAAAGGACAGTTTAACTTTAACGACTTTTTATCGCAAATGGAAAGCGTCAAAAAGCTTGGAAATATGAAAAGTCTAATCGGTATGATACCGGGCCTCTCAAGTGTGGCAAATCAGATAAAAGATATCGACCTTGATAACTCCAAGGAAATTTTACATATCAAAGCTATGATAAATTCGATGACGCAAAAAGAACGCGAGAATCCTGATTTGCTAAACAACAGCCGAAAAAGACGTTTGGCTGCGGGATCTGGACTATCTCAAGTAGAGGTAAATCGCTTTTTGAAGCAGTTTGAAAACGCATCAAAAATAGCAAAGAGGTTTTCTGGTAAAGAAGGTCTAAAAGGGCTTGGAAATTTACTAAACCAGGCTAAAAACTCTCGCCCTAATTAAAGGGCTTAAATTTGGCTACGAGCGTGACTAAATTTAAGCCTATTTAAAAAACAAAAGGAGAAATATAATGGCAACAGTAGTAAGACTAACAAGAATGGGACGCAAGAAAAAACCTTTTTATCGTATAGTCGTAACGGATAGCAGAAAAAGAAGAGACGGCGGCTGGATAGAGTCGATCGGCTACTACAATCCTATGATTGAGCCTGAGGTAGTAAAATTTGACACTGAGCGCTTGGCTTATTGGAAAGGCGTCGGTGCAAAACTTAGCGATAGGGTTGCAAAAATAACTAGCAAATAATTTAAAAAATGGTAGAAAATTTTTTACTTAAATACGCTAAACTCATTGCTGATTTTCCAGAAAAAGTAAAACTTGAACGAGTTAAGCTTGACGATGATTTTACCGAACTAGTAATATATGCCGACAAGGTTGATACCGGTAAACTAATCGGTAAAGACGGCAGAACAATAAATGCTATAAAAACCGTTATTGTCGGCTATAAAGCTAAAGATACTACTTCATACCGCGTTACGGTAAAACACCTTGAGTGAATTTGTAGAAGTCGCGTTACTTGGAAAAACCGTAGGACTAAAAGGTTTTGTCAGGCTTCACAATAGAGGTGATTTCCCTGACCAGTTTAAGAAAAATGCCGTTTTTTATGATACAAACGGTAGTAAACTGATAGTCAAGAACTATAACTGTGCAAACGATACGATTGTTTTTTATGGTTTTGAGGATGTAGATAGCGCAAAAGCCCTCACAAACAAAACAATCTACGCTACAAAAGAAGAAACTAGAAAAAATTGCAAATTAAAAAAGGATGAATTTTTCTATTTTGATATCATCGGTTGCGAAATTTACGAGAATAACCA
>CAUQMN010000094.1:0-5627 GCA_963518765.1 uncultured Campylobacter sp. | reverse complement strand
ACTCTAGGCGGCGTGATGACGAAAATCATCGAAAAAGGCACGACTATCCCGGTTAAGAAAAATCAGGTATTTTCAACCGCCGAGGATAACCAGAGCGCCGTCACGATCCATGTTTTGCAAGGCGAGCGCGAATTTGCCCGCGACAACAAGTCTTTGGGTCAATTTAACCTAGAGGGCATCCCTGCCGCTCCTCGCGGAGTACCGCAAATCGAGGTTGAGTTTGACATCGACGCCAACGGTATCCTAACGGTCTCTGCTAAAGATAAGGCTACCGGCAAAGCCCAAAATATCACGATCTCGGGCTCAAGCGGCCTAAGCGAGGACGAGATCAACAACATGGTCAAAGACGCCGAGCTACACAAAGAGGACGACAAAAAACGCAAAGACGCGGTGGAGGCGCGCAACCAAGCCGACGCGCTCGCGCACCAAACGCAAAAGAGCCTCGACGAGCTAGGCGAAAAGATCCCTGCCGAGGACAAAGAGCGCATCCAAAAGGCGCTTGACGAGCTAAAAGAGACGCTAAAAGACGAAAACGCGAGCAAAGAGCAGATCGACGCGAAGGTCAAAACTCTAAGCGAAGCCAGCCACAAGCTAGCCGAAGCGATGTATAAAAAAGACGGCGCTGCGGGCGAGCAAACAAACGGCGGAAAGAAAAAAGACGACGACGTCATCGACGCCGAAGTCGAGTAAAATTTAGCCCTTGTTTTAGCAAAGGCTTCAAACCTAAATTTAAAGTTTTAGCGTTTTTACGCGCCCTTAAATTTACCCCGTCCGTTAAATTTGACGGGCGGTTTTTATAATTTTCTTTTAAATTTTACGCAATCTTAAATTTACAAATCTATTCAAATTTGACCTCGCAAAGCTTTTTGCGATTTTGCCGCTTTAGCGATAATTTTATGGCTCAACTTAACTTGGGCGGTTTTTTAGCAATATCTAAAATTTTACTTCGCCAAGAGCAAAGCAAAATTAGCTTTTGCCTGTCTTTAAAAAAGCCTTTACGCAAGCTGGAAGCCCACCACTAAATTTACTTATATTTTCATATTTTTTAGATATCAAAACCATACTGTTTTTTAAAATTTGATTAATGAAAATTCTAAAAATATCGGTTAAATTTGCTATTTTAGCGGCTTTTCATCTCATGCAAAATTTATGCATAAACTACATGCTTTTTAACTTCGATACACTAGCTATATATAAGAATATCGGCATAATCATAGTTTTTTTGGCTTTACCTCGTTTGCTACCAAGCTTTTAGGAAGACTCATTTGAAAGTTTTTGACTTATATTGTAAAACCTTGCCCAAAATTTACAAAAAGGCAAACGATGGACACCTATATTATTCCGGCGGAAGTAAGCGTCAAAGACGCGGAATTTTTTAGGCAAAAATGGCAAGAATATAAAAGAGGCGGGCTTGATTTTAAGGGTTTTGAGAAAATTTGCGTGGCGTTTGGGATACACAAACAGCGCGTAAAAGACAGCTACATGGCGCGGGTAAAAACGCACGGCGAGCAGATGGGCATTTCGCCTTTTATACACGGCAGCTCCATGCACACGGATATCATGAAAACGCAGGGGCTAAAACAGATGCTAGATACGTATAAATTCGACGCCGTTTTCGGCGGAGCTAGGCGCGACGAGGAGAAGTCCCGCGCAAAAGAGCGTATCTACTCCTTTCGCGATAAATTTCACCGCTGGGACCCTAAAAATCAGCGCCCCGAGCTATGGAATATCTACAACGGCCGCATAAAGGAAAATGAAAGTATCCGCGTATTTCCGCTTAGCAACTGGACCGAGCTTGATATTTGGCAGTACATAATGCTTGAAAATATCCCTATTCCAAGCCTGTATTTTGCAAAAGTCCGCCCCGTCGTAGAGTATAAGGGCGCTAAAATTTTAGTAGACGACGAGCGAATGCCAGAGGAACTTAGAGCCTCCGCCAAAGACGAGCTGGTGCGCTTTCGCACGCTAGGCTGCTATCCGCTAACGGGAGCTATTAGCTCGGAGGCCGATACGCTAGAAAAGATCGTAGCCGAGCTTTTGGTAGCAAACAGCGGCGAGCGCCAAGGCAGGCTCATAGACTCAGACGAAGGCTCGTCGATGGAAGCAAAAAAACAAGAGGGGTATTTTTAATGGATTTGAGAGAATTTTTAAAGCGAAACGAGAGTGTAGATATTTTGCGCTTTATCACGTGCGGCAGCGTAGACGACGGCAAATCTACACTAATAGGCAGGTTGCTTTACGACGCTAAGGGCATCTTTGAAGACCAGCTAAACGGCGCTAGAAACGAACGCGGCGAGATAGATTTCGCAAATTTAGTAGACGGACTAGCCAGCGAGCGCGAACAAGGCATCACGATCGACGTGGCGTATAGATTTTTTAGCACCGATAAGAAAAAATATATCATCGCCGACACTCCCGGCCACGAGCAATACACCAGAAATATGGCGACTGCCGCGAGTACGGCGGACGTCGCGGTCATCTTAATCGACGCTAGAAAAGGCGTTTTAACGCAGAGCAAACGCCACTCGTTTATCGCGAGTTTGCTAGGCATTAGGCACATTATAGTAGCGATAAATAAAATGGATCTGATGGATTTTAGGCAGGACGTTTTTGAGGATATTAAGAGCGATTATCTAAAAATGAGCCGAAATTTACCTCATAGCGAGCGGATAAAATTCGACTTTATCCCAATTAGCGCGCTAAACGGCGATAATATCTTAAAAAATAGCGAAAATATGCCGTGGTATAAAGGGCTTGCGCTACTGCCGACGCTAGACGCGCTAGACGTTAGTCCGGACCGCCCTAGCGAGTTTAGATTTGCCGTGCAGTACGTAAATCGCCCGCATCTAAATTTCCGCGGCTACTGCGGCACTATAACGGGCGGCGAAATACGCGAAAACGACGAAGTAGTCGTACTGCCGTCAAATAAAAAAGCGCGCGTAAAATCCATAATAACGACCGATAACCTAGACCTTGGCGTCAAAGGCAAAGACGACGCGTTTAAAACCGCGCCCCAGGCCTTTGCGCCCCAGGCTATCACGCTTTGCCTCGACCGCGAGGTAGACGTTAGCCGCGGCGATATGATAGCAAAGCCTGCAAATTTGCCGAAAGTAACGCGAAAATTTAACGCAAATATCGTCTGGATGAACGAAGCGCCGCTAACGCCCGGCGAGCAATATCTAATCAAAATCAACTCAAACTTGATAAACGCGAAATTCGACGAAATTTTATATAAACGCGACGTCAATAATTTTGAAAAGCTTAAAGCCGAACGTTTGGAGCTAAACGACATCGCAAAATGCGCCGTGAGCCTAGATAAGAGCGTATGCGCGGATTTATACGAGCAAAACCGCCAAAGCGGCTCTTTTATCGTGATTGACCGCTATAACAACGCGACGCTTGGCGCGGGTATGATAACGGAGTTTTTGGGCGATGGGCATGACGGCGAATTTGACGCCAAAAACGCTTCAAACCGCGAGTATAGCGACGCCGAAAGGGAGCTAAACGCTTACGTTAGAAAATTTTATCCCGAGTGGGAATGCAAGCAAATTTAGCCCGCTTCCGCTCAAACGGGCGGGCGAGTCCGCCCTCGGCGCTTCAAATCGTAACTACGCCGCCGCATTAAGCAAATAGGGCCCAAAAACGCGAAAATATCAAAATACGCGCAAGGAGCTTAAAATTTTCGCTTATTTATCTTTAAACTCAAATTTAAGCCATTTGTCATAAAGATGCCTAAAATTTGCTTTTGCCTCTTAAAAATACTGGCTTGATTAAAATTTACCGAATTTTAGCAGCAAGGCTCGGCCTATTTGCGCGAACCAAAAATTGCGGTAAATTTAAAGCAGGTTTTTCGGATATGAGCGATAAACTCAGCCCCGCAAGCGAGGCTAAATTTGATCAAATTTCAAAAGTTATTTTGCGACGAACGCATTTTTTAGCACGTCTTCGATGACGTCCACGGGGATGATTTGCATATCGTTTTTGACGTCTTGCGGGATGTCGCCCAGGTCGCGTTCATAGTTTTTGCGCGGTATCAGAGCGGTTTTGATACCGGCCTTATGCGCGGCTATGAGCTTTTCTTTTAGCCCGCCGATAGGCAGCACGCGGCCGCTTAGCGTGATCTCGCCCGTCATCGCTACGTCGCTTCGCACTTTGGTATCCGTTAGGATCGAGGCGATCGCCGTCACCATCGTGATACCCGCACTCGGACCGTCTTTTGGCGTGGCGCCCTCGGGCACGTGGATATGCAGATCGTAGCGGCGATAAACTTCGCTAGGGCTTAGCTCTTTTTTCACGCCGTCTTTGACGTCATCAGGTAGGCTCGGGATGATTTTAGAAGGCACTTTTATCTTTTTAGCATCGATTAGCACTTTAACGAGGCTAAATGCAATATATGCGCTCTCCTTCATAACCTCGCCCAAAGACCCCGTTATCTGCAGACCGCCCTTGCCCTGTATGCGTATAGCTTCGATCTTTAGCACGTCGCCGCCTACGCTCGTCCACGCTAGCCCGTTTACCTGGCCTATCTGCGGCTTTTTGTCCGCATGCTCGATCTCATAAACCTTCTTTTCTAAAAACTCGCTTAAATTTTTAGTCGTTACGGTTATCTTTTGCGCTTCGCCCCCCAGCAGCCTTTTTGCCGCCTTTCTAAATATATCGGCCAGGCGGCGGCGTAGATTTCGCACCCCGCTTTCTCGCGTATAGTCCGAGATGATGAGACTTAGTACGTCTTTACCTAAGGTCACTTCGCCGGGCTTTAGTCCGTGTTTTTTTAGCTCTTGAGGGATTAGGTATTTTTTAGCGATCTCAAATTTTTCCTGCGGCGTATATGAGCTAAGCTCGATAAACTCCATCCTGTCGCGAAGCGCGGGCGGTATGGCGCCGACGTCGTTTGCCGTCGCGACGAAAACGACCTTGCTAAGGTCGATATTAAAATTTAAATAATAATCCCTAAATTTGTTATTTTGCTCAGGGTCTAAAATTTCTAGCAGTACCGCAGTCGGATCGCCGCGAAAGCTCCTGCCGACTTTATCGATCTCATCTAGCACCACGACGGGGTTCATCTGTTTTGCCTCTATCAGCCCTTGCACGATGCGGCCGGGCATCGCGCCTATGTAGGTGCGGCGGTGTCCGCGCAGCTCGTTTACGTCCTCAAGACCGCCCAAAGCCACGCGCACTAGCTCGCGCTTTAGCGCCCTTGCGATAGAGTTTGCCAGGCTCGTTTTACCGACGCCGGGAGGCCCCGCAAAGCACAAGATCGCTCCGTTATTTACCTTGCCAGCTACGCCTCGTAGCTGCAAAAGCTCGCGCAGAGCAAAATACTCCTCTATCCTATCCTTTGGTCTTTCAAGCCCGTAGTGATCGGCATTTAGCTGCTTTGCGACTTCCTGCACGCTTAGTTTTTTATTTGCCGTATTTTCAAACGGCACTTCGATTACCCAGTCCAGATAGCTTTGTATCGTGTTTGCGTCGGCAGAATCAGGATGTATGCGCGATAGCTTGTCGATTTGTTTTTTTATCTCCTTATATGCATCCTCGCCCATAAATTTCTTTTTAGCTTCCAGCTTCTTGCGGTACTCCTCGATCTCCTCCTCGCGGCTGGTATCTGAGCCGAGCTCTTGCTGGAT
>CAUQMN010000093.1:0-5627 GCA_963518765.1 uncultured Campylobacter sp. | reverse complement strand
CCTTTTATCTCGCCGACACGCCTGGCGACCGCTCCGTTTTGATTTCCGCTGATATAGGCGTTAAAGCGCTGTCCGATGCGCTCTTTTGCCCAGCGCGCGAATTTCCTATCCATAAAGTCAAACGCGACTCTGTCGGCTTCGCGCTCGAGTTCGCTTAAATTTGAGCAAGTCGCTTCGATATTTAAAAGCAGATAGTTGAAAAACTTTTCGTCGTTGCGCAGTTTGGCCTTTAAAAGGCGGTGCAGCGTAAGGTCGGAGTAGCGGCGGATCGGGCTCGTAAAGTGCGTGTAGCGCTCAAATCCCAGTCCGAAGTGGCCTAAATTTTGCGCGCCGTATTCGGCCTTTTTTTGCGATTTTATGATGAGTTTGTCGATTTCCTCGCGGTTGCCTACGGCGTCGGCTTGAGCCTGGATTTTGCGAACCAAATTCGCGATGTCGCTTTCATAAACGAAGTCAAAGCCCAGAGCGCCGAGGTCTTCGAGTAAAATTTGTATTTTTCGCAGATCCGGCGAGCCGTGATTTCTAAAAACGCCCTTTACGATACGTTTTGCCGCTGCGACGTTGGCTAGCAGCATGCAGTCCTCGACGAGTCTGTGCGAGTCGGTATCGGTCTCAAATCTCGTAGAGGCAAGCCCGCCGCCCTCATCAAGGCCCATACGAAGCTCCTGCGTTCTAAAGTCAAACGCGTTTTTTAGGCGTTTTTTGCGCAGACGCGAGGTGAGCGCGAAAAGAGGTTTTATCCAGCCGGTCTCGTCATCGCGTTCGCCGCATAAAATTTGATCGACTTCGCCGTAGTTAAAGCGTCTTTTTGAGACGATTAGGGCCTCCAGCAGCTCTTCTTTTACGACTTCGCCCTCTTCGTCTAGCGTGATTTTAAAACAAAATGCAAGGCGCGCGGCATTTGGCTTGAGCGAGCAGATATTTTCGCTCAAATTTCGCGGCAGCATCGGCACGGCTTTGTGCGGAAAATATATAGAAAATCCGCGCGTTTTGGCCTCGGCGTCTATCGGAGAGTAGGGGGTAACGTATTCGCTCACGTCTGCGATCGCGACGTAAATTTCGCGCTTTTTCTCGTCAAAATATATCGCGTCATCAAAGTCTTTGGCATCGACAGGATCGATCGTGCAAAAAGCTAGCCCCCTTAAATCTACCCTTTGCGGATACATCGCAGGATCGACCTCGTCGCCCCATGCGAGCGCTTCAGCTTCGCACTCCTCGCTAAATTCGTCGTTTTTGTTAAATACGGCGAGCGAGATTTTTTCGTCGCTAAGCGGGTCGTTGATATTGCCGATGACCTCTACTATTTCGTTATTTAAATTGCCGATTTTTAGTAGCGTGCCCGGCGGCAGCATTTTTAGAGATTTTTGCGAGGCTTTTAGAGCCGAGCTGAGCGCGGTTTTTACGTTTACGCCAAGGATTGCCGAGCCTATTTGCTTGGTATAGACTACGCTCGTTTCGTTGGCGAGTTTTAGCGTCATCACGACCTTGGCGCTTTGGCGTTTTTTCTTTAGCGGCAAAAGCTTTGCCAGCACGATGTCGCCGTAGTGCGAGGCGTTTAAATTTTTATTTTCTATTATTATGTCTTGCTTGAAACGTTTGTCGTAAGGCGCCAAAAAGCCCGTGCCGTTCGCACTTATATCTAGTTTGCCGCAGACAAAGCCGTTGTTTAGATAGTAGCGATCTTTGTGGCGGCTTACGGCGTTTAAATTTAGTAAATTTCGTAGGATTTCTTTATCGGCGGAGGCGACTTCCTTTTCGCTCGCTCCGTCAAGTAGTTTGGTTAAAAATTCTTTCACAAATTCGCTTTGACTTTTGCGACGGCTTCTAAAAATTTATCTTGCGCAAAGCTGTATTCGTCTAGACACATTAGCGTATTTTGTAGTCCATCGTCGCTAAGTTGGCTAAAGATATTTACGGCGTTTTTGACGACTCTGAGCGCTTTTGAGTAGTCTTTGATATGCTCGGGCGCATCGTCCGGATCGTTTGAATAATATATCGCCTCTACTAGCTCGGTTTCTAGGTTCCACTGCTCGAAAATTTTAGCCGTTACCGTTTCGTTTGAGATGCCTACGATCTCGGTTTCTAGATCGGATAGATCAAATGGATTTGAAATTTCTTTTAATCTTTTTCTAAATTCGTTTGCCTTGCCTTTTTCGTTTAATTCATGAGAAATCACGATTTTGCCGACTTCTAACATAAACGAAGCGGGGCTTAATACGGCGAGTTCTTTCGCGTCGATCTTAGAGTACCAGTTGTACGTGAGGGCATTTTGCATTATGGAAATATTTAAAAAGTCGTGGCTAGTAATGCCGTAAGGGTCTAAATTTATCTTAAAGTTCTTTTTAACAGCGCTTGAGAGCGCAAAACCGCGTACGGTCGCCATACCAAAAAGCGATACGGCCTTTTCTATAGTCGTTATTTCGCGACTAAATCCGTAAAGCGGAGAATTTGCCGAGCGTAAAATATTAGCCGTTAGCATCGGGTCTTTGGCGATTATCTGGGCTAGGTCGCCTAGCGAACTATTTTCGTTTGAACAGACGGCTTGGACTTTTACTACCGTATCGTCTAGCGGAGGGAGCGCCTTTATATGCTTATAAATTGAATCATTCATAATCTTTACACTCTGTATCTATAAATTTTTATAATCGGCAATTTTACACTAAAAGGCTTTTTAATAAACTTAAATCGAGTCTAAGTCAAGTTTATTTCAGCGCGCAAATAGTATAATCACGCAAATTTATCTTAAAACAAAGGAATGCAAAATGGCTGTAAATATTTATTACGACAAAGATTGCGATTTGAGCTTGATTAGAAGCAAAACCGTCGCGATGATAGGTTTTGGTTCGCAAGGACACGCGCACGCCGAAAATTTGCGCGATAGCGGCGTAAAGGTGATCGTGGGCCTGGCAAAAGGCGGCAGGAGCTGGGCAAAGGCCGAAGCAAAGGGCTTTGAGGTAAAAACGGTAGCAGAAGCCGCAAAGGCCGCCGATGTCGTTATGATTTTGACTCCAGACGAGCTTCAAGCCGAAATTTTCGAGCGAGAGATTAAGCCTAACCTTAAAAGCGGCGCGGCGATCGCGTTTGGGCACGGATTTAACGTGCATTTCGGACAGATCAAAGCCCCTGAGGACATCGACGTCATCATGATCGCCCCAAAAGCGCCAGGCCACACCGTAAGAAGCGAATTCGTCCGCGGCGGCGGCATCCCCGATCTAATCGCCGTAGAGCAAAACGCGAGCGGAAAGGCTAAAGAGCTAGCTCTAAGCTACGCTAGCGCGATCGGCGGCGGTAGAACGGGCATCATCGAGACGACCTTTAAAGACGAGACCGAGACCGATCTTTTCGGCGAGCAGGCGGTGCTTTGCGGCGGACTTTGCGCGCTGGTAAATGCGGGCTTTGAGACGCTGGTAGATGCCGGATACGAGCCTGAGATGGCGTATTTCGAGTGCTTGCACGAGCTAAAACTAATCGTGGATCTAATGTATCAAGGCGGCATGGCGGATATGCGCTACTCTATCTCAAACACCGCAGAGTACGGCGACTACGTAAGCGGACCGCGCGTCATCGGCGAAGACAGCAAAAAAGCGATGAAGGAAATTTTAAAAGAGATCCAAAACGGTAAATTTGCAAAAGAGTTCATCCTCGAGCGCAAGGCCGGATACGTCCGCATGAACGCAGAGCGCGGCATCGCCGAAAGAAGCCTGCTAAATCAAACCGGTAAAAAACTACGCTCTATGATGCCTTGGATTAGCTCTGGCAAACTCATCGACCAAAGCAAAAATTAATTGAACCCAAAATCCAGAAAAAGATCCGCCAAAAAGCGTCCTAAAAAAGGGCGCTTGCGAGGCGGATTTAAGCTACTGTTTTCCGCTATTTTTATCGTCTGTATTTTGCTCGTCGGCGCATTTTATTTTTTGGACGTTAAATTTAAGCCGGATGCCGCCGAAAAACTCATCGCAAAGGCGCAAGAGTATCTAAGCGTTTCTAAAAAAGAAGGAACGGCAAATTTAGCATCGTTTAAGTCCGGCGCTGCGGATGCGGACGAAGTCCAAAATAGCGACTCTGGCGTGCATTCTAGAGCGAATTTAACGGATATCAAAGCTCTTTTTGCGCAAGCTTCGGTAAATGAGGCGAGTTTAGAAAAAAAAGATGACGGCGCAGGCGCAGCTTTTTTACAGGCTTCGCATACGCAAAGCGAGCTTGGTTCGGATTTTTTAAACGACGATCAAGACGAGCGAACGAAATTCGTAAAGCGTCAAAACGTCATCGCGCGCGATAAAATTTCTCTTGAGTCGCGCGATCCTTCCGAGCTTGAGGGCGCGGTAAAAAACGGACTAGCTAAAAAGGACGGACGAGGAAATGAAAATCTAAACTCGCCCGAACCATACGGCGAACAAAACGGCGAATTTAACGGCACCCAGGCCTCAAAAAGCGCAAACAAAACGCAAAGCGAGGCTCTAGAACAGACGCTAAAAAGTCCTAAATTTACTATAGATTTCGGCGCGCAAAACGCGAGCGAATCAGGACTGGGCGATGCCGATGCCGCGGGCGTAGACAAAAGCGCGCAAACGCAAAACCTAGAGGGCAGACAAGAGGCTAAAGTAAGCATCCAAATGAGCGAACAAAACGCGCAGGATAAAGAGGACGCTCAAAGCGCTAAAAACATGGACAAAGCTGACGGCGAAAAGGATGAGAAGCTGCAAAAGCTCGCAGGCTCTATCAGCGAAGATAAAAAATCTAAAATTTACTCAAAACTAGGCGCTAAACCGCGTCTAGTCATCATCATCGACGACGTGGCGTATAGGCACCAGGTAGACGCGATAAAATCGGTAAATCTAAAGCTCACGCCGTCTTTTTTTCCGGCAACTTCCGCCCACCCCGAGACGCCTATTTTGGCGCGGCGTTTTGGCTTTTACATGATCCACCTGCCTATGCAGGCTCTAGGCGGTTTTAAGGGCGCTGAGATCGGCACTCTTACTGTAAACGACGACTACGAAAAGATCGCGAAAAAACTGCAAAGCATCAAGCGAGACTTTCCGAATCTAAAATACATCAACAACCACACAGGAAGTCGCTTTACTAGCGACGCGACCGCGATGGATAGGCTGATGCGGGCGATGCGGGACGAAAATTTAATCTTCGTCGATAGCAAGACGACCTCGCCGACCAAGGTTTACGGCGCGGCAAAAAAATACTCGATGCCATACATCGCGCGCGACGTGTTTTTGGATCACGACGGCTCAAAGGCGGCGGTACGAAAGCAGCTAAAATACGCCGTCGAGCTGGCTAAAAAGCGCTCCTATGCCATCGCGATCGGCCATCCGCACAAAAATACGATCGAAGTCCTGCAAGAAAGCGCAAAACTCCTGCAGGAGGTCGAGGTCGTATATCTAAAGGACCTTTTTTGAACGTTTTAACCGAGCTTCCTAGCGGCCTTTTGCGTCTTAAAAAGCCTCCAAAGAAGCTATATTTTGAGGGAAATTTAGCCCTGCTTGAGCGACCGATGGTTTCAATCGTAGGCTCTAGAAAGGCAAGCGCCTACACTAAGCAGTGCGTAGAGGCGCTGGCTAGGACGCTCGCAAACAGCGGCGTTTGCGTAGTTAGCGGTGCGGCCATCGGCGTGGATA
>CAUQMN010000092.1:0-5662 GCA_963518765.1 uncultured Campylobacter sp. | reverse complement strand
CCCTAAATATGAGTGTTTTGGCGCTGTGTAAATTTACCCCGTTGGGGTTTGAAACCTAAGCCTAAAACCCATGATCTTTCTGATGACTAGCGTGTAAATTTACCCCGTTGGGGTTTGAAACCTCGGTTTTTGAGGTTTCGTTTTGTTTGTCGCCGGCGTGTAAATTTACCCCGTTGGGGTTTGAAACTTCTCAACGTCATAAACATTTACCGTAGAAATTCGGAGTGTAAATTTACCCCGTTGGGGTTTAAAACAGGGCGATATCCCGCGCACCTAGATGGCTGCCAAACGCACAAATTTACCCCGTTAGGATTTGAAGCGCCAAACGAGAATGACGAGAGCGCAGGCGCAGGCGAAGTAATTTACCCCGTTGGAATAAGAAACACTCAAAAACAAATAACAACACAAAAAGCAGTGTAAAAATATGCTTTATGCTACAGATAGATACTGCCGAATTTATAAATTTGGTAAGCGAGCTAAATTTAGGATTCTAAGATTTATGAGATAGGCTGGAATTTAACAAACTACGTAATAGCCTAGCGGCTTTAGATTGCGTTTTGAATGCTGTAAATTTTATATTTTGCTTGCGGCAGACTCTAAAATTTAAGAGGAGTAGCACGCCGCTGCCGCCTCTAAATTTAGCGTTATACTTTTAGAAGTTCACTCTCTTTTTCTTTTACGAGTGAGTCGATCTTTGAGGTGTAGCTATCGGTGATCTTTTGGACTTCGTCTTGCCCTTTTTTGCTCTCGTCCTCGGTGATGGTTTTATCTTTTTCTAGTTTTTTTACCTCGTCGTTGGCGTCTTTTCTGATGTTTCTGATACTGACTTTAGCTTTTTCGCCAAATGCCTTAGCGTGTTTGGCGTTTTCCTGGCGTTGCTCGACAGTCATCGGAGGGAAAAATAGCTTCACGCTCTCGCCGTCGTTGTTCGGATTTACGCCGATATTTGCCGCAGAGATCGCTGCGGTGATAGTTTTTAGCATCGGTTTTTCCCACGGCGTGATGCTTATAGTGCTAGCATCGCTCGTTAGTACGGTGGCGACTTGGTTTAGCGGAGTTTGGCTACCGTAATAATCCACGTAAATATTATCGACTATGCTTATATTTACCTTGCCTGTTCGAAGCGTGCTAAAGTCGCGCTTTAGGCCCTCGATGCACTTGTCGCTATGCTCTTTTTGTTTTTTGTAAATTTCATTCAGCATTTATATCCTTTACTAAAATTTTTGTCGTCGTTTTTCCGTTTACTTTAAGGCTCATTCTGACTTTGTATCGGTCGATCGGCTTGTTAAATTTAAGCGTCATCTGTCCGTTTTCGAGCTTAACTTTTTTTGTTTTTTGCCCCGTCATCGAGAAGTAGCCGTGCGTCGCGTTCTCGTCGGTTTTGATGATAAGTTCGCTAATCTTATTATCCTTCGGATAGTCTTGCGGAAGTATCCATTCGGCTTTTAGAAATTTACTAGCAAGCGCAGACGGCAGATGCGTGCCGTTCATCGCAGGGATCCTATCTAGCTCGTGTAGATCGCTATCTGCCGCGACTGCGCCCGAGTTTTGGCTGAGTATCACTTCTATGCCGTGTTCTATCGCGACGTCGCGCACTCTGTCGTTATATTCGCCGAAAGGATATGCAAAATATCGCGGCTTATAGCCCATATTTTTTTCGAATTTACTTATGCCGTCCTCAAAGTCGTTTTTTAGTTTTTCCTCGTTAAGACCGACCATATGCAAGTGACCGTAAGAGTGATAGCCAACTTCGCCGTATTTTTCGATCTCTTTGATCTGCTCAAAGGTCATAAAGTCGCCGTATTTTCGCGCGGTGGCCTCGACGTAGATCATCAGCGCAAACGGATATCCGTACTCCAAAAATATCGGCAGACCTTTTTCGTAAAAGCTCTTGTAGCCGTCGTCTACGGTTAAAACGACCCAGTTATCAGACACCGGCTCACCGTTTTTTATAGCGTCCACGAGCTTTGAGAGCGGGATGATCTCGTAGCCTTTTTCTTTAAAATACTCAAACTGTTCGCGTAAATTTTTGCTAGAAATGTTGGTGCTAGGGTGCCTATCGTCATCAAATCTATGATAGTTAAAGATATGCGCGTCAGCAAGCGCAAACTGCGCCGCCGCAAAAAACGCGAGCGCGGAAACTAATTTTTTCATTGACGCTCCTTATTTTTTCTCGCTTACAGGAGCCGTAGGAGCGCTAGGAGCTTGCGGCGCGACTGCCTCAGGAGCCGCAGGTAACGACGAAGTATCGACGCTGTCTATGAGAGATTTGCTGCTTTGCGTGTTGTAAAAATAGCTTAACGCTAGGGTGTTTAGGATAAACAAAACGCCCACGACGAAGGTAAATTTAGCCAAAAATCCGGCCGGTCCTTTTGCGCCAAATAGACTTTCGTTACTGCCACTATACGCGCCTAGTCCGATAGAGGAGCTTTTCTGAAGCAAAACGGCGATCGTCAAAACTACCGCGAAAATAAACTGCAATACTAAAAAAAGCGAATCCATTTAAAATCCTTTTAAATTTTCAAAATTAGTCGTGATTATACTAAAAAAGTTTTGAATTTGGGTTAAATTTCTTTTTCTATCTCATAAAGTTCGTAGCGCACGGCCTTAAAAATTTCGGAAATTTTAACGTCGACGAGCTTAAAACACTCCTCTAAAACCCTTGCGCTTTCTTGCGCGCGTTTGATATTGGCGGTTTGTAAATCGTCCAAATTTAGGCGAATTTGCTCGTCTTTTAGGCTCGGTTTTAGCACGTCGTTTGCGGCGTCGCGAAATTTTAAGAATTCTTTTTGCGGGATTTTTGATTTGTGGCGGAGATTTTTGATTTTTTTAGCAAGGACTAGGTCGTCAAAGCCGTAACGCCTGACGTCTTCGACGACCCTAAGCCCTTCTTTTAAGCGGTTTAAATTTGCGTCTATTACGCGGTATATCCGCTCATCGTTAGTCATCGCTATTAAAAAATCCTAAGATTCTAAGCAATGAAACGAATAAATTTAAGAAATCAAGATAAAGATCAACTGCGCCCTCGATCGGAGTTTCGTAGTTACCGCGGATGATATTTTGCGTATCGTAAAGGATATACGCGCTAAATAAAACAGCAGATACGCACGATAGCGCTACCTGAAAAATCGGACTTTTGAAGAATAAATTTAGTAGCATAGCCACGAACAAAACGATAAGCGTGATGAAGAGCATCTTGCCCCACGTCGTAAAGTCGCGCTTGGTGTTCATCGCAAACACGCTAAGTCCGCCAAATGCTACCGTCGTAAGCGTAAAGGCCTGAGCTACTATCGCAGCGCCTCCAGGCATCGCAAAAGTGCGTCCTAAAATAGGCGTAAGCGTAAGTCCGCTAATGAAAGTAAATGCAAAAAGCAGGATCAAATTTAAGCCCGCTTTGCGTTTAGCAAACATTAAACCGACCAAAAGCCCTAGCTCAAGTATCACAAACAGCCAGTAGTTGCCCGCTACCGTCGCTCCCAGCGAGCTATAAAGCCCGACGTAAGCTCCGACGCTGGCGGCTAAAAGCGAAGCCGCGAAAAGCTGATAAGTTTGCTTAATAAACGTGCTAAGCGCGCTTTGCGAATATTCGCCGGCAACCTCATGCTCGCTTGAGCTTGCATAGTTTCTGTCATATAAACTCATGTTCTCTCCTTTTTAATTTTTGATGCAAATTTAGCCAAAAATAGGTAAATAAAATATAAAAAATCGCTGAATTTGGCGCGTAAAAAGCAATTTAAAAAATTTTAACGAAGTTTGAAACGTTTTTGATATAATATTTTAAAAAATTATTCGGGAAAATACAATGCAAGAAATTTTAGACGGCGCCGTTAAATTTATGGAAGAAGATTTTTTAGAACACAAAGAGCTTTTTGAAAGCCTGGGTGAGAAGCAGACGCCGCACACTCTTTTTGTCGGCTGTATCGACTCGCGCGTCGTGCCTAGCCTCATAACAAACACGATGCCTGGCGACCTAGTCGTCGTGCGAAATATCGCAAATATAGTGCCTCCGTACCGCAAAAGCGAGGAGTTTTTGGCTACGACCTCGGCGATCGAGTACGCCTTGCAAACGCTAAACGTGCAAAACGTCATCATTTGCGGACATAGCAACTGCGGCGGCTGCGCGGCCTTGTGGATGGATGAGGCTAAATTTAGCAAAACGCCAAACGTAAAGCGCTGGCTAGATTTGCTGGAGCCCGTAAAAAAGCGCGTACAAAAGCTTTTCGGCGACAATATCGCAAAAAGAGAGTGGCTAACCGAGCGCTTAAGCCTCGTAAATTCGTTTGAAAATTTACTGAGCTATCCAGACGTCAAGGCTAAATTTAAAGACGAGGAGCTAAAAATTTATGCCTGGCACTACATAATAGAAACGGGCGAAATCTACAACTACAACTTCGCGACGAAGAGCTTTAAACTGCTAGGAGTCGAGAAATGAGAAAAATTTTAGCCGCCGTTTTTGCGCTGTGCTTTGGCTTAAATTTACTAGCAAATACCAAAATCGACGACATAAACGCCACGGATATCCTAAGCGTCGTAAATCAAATCAACGAGGCAAACGCTCAGATCGCCGTTATCAAAGCCCAATCCGCCGAAAATAACGAAACCGCCGATAAAAACGTGCTTTTTAAAACCGTCTCGGAGAAAAAAGAAAAGCTAATCGAGCAGATCCCCTACCTCATCATGCAAATCGAAATCGACGAGGAGCAGGTGCAAAAATTTAAGCATGAAATGCAAAATTTGGAATCAAAAATCAAACGGCTAAAAAACTCGGACAATCAAAATTTATACGTCAAAAACATGCTCGAGTTTGAGCGTATGCGGCTTGACGGGCTGTTTTACTCCTCGCTTTTAAATTTAGAAAATATCTTCAAAGAAGGCGGCAAGGCCGTGGACGTAAGGCTCGCCGTCGAGGAGACGCTGCTTAGCTTTCAGACGGAGTTTTACTCGCAGTTTAAGGAGTTTAAAGATAGTCTAAACGAGGAAGCGCTCGCTGCGCATAAAGGCGAGCTAGAGGCGCTAGAGGCGCACAAAAAGACGCTTGAGGAGATACTCCACTACCTGCGCGATAACGCCGAGCTGCTCACGTCAAACTACATCATCTCGGAGTTAAATTTAAAAACGGCGATCGATTTTATCAACGAAAAGGCCTCCTTTACGAGTAAATTTAACGTCGGCAAGGCGGCAATCATATTCGTAGTATTTTTGTTTTTCGTCTCGTTTACGACGCTGCTTAGCAGGCTCACGCTGTGGGCTTTGATGAAATTTTTCGTCAAGC
Organism: uncultured Campylobacter sp.; assembly: GCA_963518765.1. Classification (GTDB taxonomy): domain Bacteria; phylum Campylobacterota; class Campylobacteria; order Campylobacterales; family Campylobacteraceae; genus Campylobacter_A. Next base: position 390 of record CAUQMN010000092.1, on the reverse strand, counting down.
ACGACTCGGATAGGCAGACCAAAGGGCGCATCGTAGAAATCATCAAGCGCCCGATGCTACTCACTCTCATCGCCTACGCGATAGATATTTGCGTATCGATCGCGTATTATCCCGCTCCGATGCCGATAAAATTTGCAAATTTCCTTACGATCACTTTCGTTATCGCCGTTACCTGGCTCATACTTAGCGTGCTAAACGGCTACGGCATGGTGCTCATCAACGAGCTAACCAAAAAAAGCGGGCGCAAAGAGGTGATAAATTTGATCCTAAAGATCATCTATTTCATCATCTTCGTTATCGCGCTGCTTATCGTGCTTAGCAAGCTTGGATTTAACGTCAGCGCCATCATCGCCTCTCTTGGTATCGGCGGCCTTGCGGTGGCTCTTGCGA
>CAUQMN010000091.1:0-5662 GCA_963518765.1 uncultured Campylobacter sp. | reverse complement strand
GCTAGCGAGCCGGGCCTTTCGCCATTGCTGGCCGCAGATACGCTAGAAAAGGTCAAAAAATGCAAAAATCCCGACCTAAACGCTACCAAAGAGTGCGTGCAAGCGGGCATGGCGGCAAACTTAAAGCAAGACTACGGCGCGGCGGAAAAAGAAAAAAGCGGAGGGTGTTTGGCTTGATATGGGCTAAAAATTTAAATTTCGCTCAAATTTAGAAAAATTTATAAATTTATTTTATCTTAAACTTTTTTTGCATAAAATCGTCGCTTAAATTTAAAACGAAAGGTGCATCATGAAAAGCGATATGTGCGACATGTGTTGTTGCGAGATGAAAAGCTAGGGCGCTAGGCACGAATATCTTTTTAAGTGCTTAGCAAGTCGCTAAACATTTAAAAAGATATTTTCAACTCCGCACTCGCGGGCCTTTTTAGATGAATAGCCAACGATAAATTTAAAAAGGACAAAAAATGAAAAAACTACTAAAATCTTCTCTACTTACTTTGGCGAGCCTCGCTCTTTTAACCGGCGCAAATGCAAAAACCCTCGAAAACGGCGTTTTGAAAATCGCGACAGAAGGCACGTATTCGCCCTACTCCTACCACGATAAAAACGACGCGCTAACCGGCTACGACGTAGATATCGCAAAAGCCGTCGCCGATAAACTAGGGCTTAAAGTCGAATTCGTCGAAGCTCCGTGGGATGCGATGCTAGCGGCGTTTGACGCGGGCAAGGCGGACGTGGTGTTTAACCAAGTAAGCATCACCGACGAGCGAAAGAAAAAATACGAATTTAGCGAGCCTTATACCGTTCCTCGCGCGGTTTTGATAACTCACAAAGATACGCAAGACATCAAAGGCTTTGACGATCTAAAAGGCAAGAAAAGCGCGCATTCGGCCACTAGCAACTGGGCGCAGATAGCAGAAAAGCACGGTGCACAGGTCGTCGTAGTAGACGGCTTTAGTAAGGGCGTAGAGCTAATCGCCCAAAAGCGCGCGGATGCTACGATAAACGACGACGTGACCTTTCTTGATTACGTCAAGCAAAGACCTAACGCGCCTATCAAGGTCGTATTTACCGGAGAGGCGATACCTACCGCCGCGCTCGCGCACAAGGATAACGCCGAGCTAATCGCGCAGATAAATAAGGCTCTTGGCGAACTAAAATCTAGCGGCAAACTAAAAGAAATCTCCGAAAAATATTTCGGTAAAAATATCTCCGAATGATAAATTTAGGCGCGAAGCGGCCCTACCGTAAAATTCGCGCCCGAGTAAATCCAAAAAAAGGAAAAACATGAAAATCTCAAATTTATTTAAAGCCGCGGCGATTTTGGCTTTGGGGCTAAATTTGCACGCTAAAACGATCAAAGAGGGCGTGCTAACAGTCGCTACCGAGGGCACTTACGCACCGTTTTCGTTCTATGACGAAAAAGGCGAGCTAACCGGCTACGACGTGGACGTCGCAAGAGCCGTGGCTAAGAAGCTAAATTTAAAAATCGAATTTTTAACCGCGCCTTGGGATGCGATGTTAGCGGCGTTTGATGCGGGCAAGGCAGACACGGTGTTTAACCAAGTAAGCATCACCGAGGAGCGAAAGAAAAAATACGAACTTAGCGAGCCGTATACCGTTACTTACGGCGCGATCATCGTTCGCAAGGACAACGACTCGATAAAAAGCTTCGCCGACTTAAACGGTAAGAAAAATGCCGACTCGGCTACTAGCAACTGGGCTAAGGTCGCTGCTAGCTACGGCGCTCAAAACGTCACGGTCGACAGCTTTGCTAAAAGCATGGAGCTGCTAATCGCAGGCCGAGTAGATAGCGTGTTGCGCGATAATATCGTGTTTTTGGACTTTACGAAAAATCAACCCGCCGCTCCGGTTAAAATCGCCGCCGTCGGAAACGAAAAAGACTACATCGGCGTAGCCGTGCAAAAGGGTAACGCCGAGCTAACCGAGCAGATAAACAAAGCCCTAGCCGAGCTAAAGGCCGAGGGTAAGCTAAAAGAAATCTCGCAAAAGTATTTCGGCAAGGACGTTTCGGAGTAAATTTGCTAGGTCAAATTTAGCAGATTTTAAACGGGTTCGCCGCTCGTTTATGCTGGCTGCGATGCCATGTTTGCTGGCTTGCTTGAAGGCTAAATTTAAAAGCCGTTAAATTTAGCCGAGTATTTTAAATTTAGCAGAAAACGCCGCTTGCAAAACTAAACGGCAAATTCGGGTAAATCCTGCAGGCAAATTTTAACGGATCAAAGGCTCGCGACTAGTAAATTTAAGCCTAAATTCGGTGTGAAAAACGGAGGTAAATTTGGACACGGAACGCATAAACCGTATAATCGAGCTTGTCTCAAGCTCGCTGCTACCGATGCTAGAAGCCCTAGCTAAGGTCACGATACCGCTCACGCTTGCGTCTTTTGCCTGCGGGCTGATTATCGCCGTGATAACCGCTATCGCGCGCCTTTCAAACGTGAAAATTTTACGATGGACGTTTGGCGGCTACGTTTGGATATTTCGCGGCACGCCGCTTTTAGTGCAGCTTTTTATCGTATTTTTCGGGCTTCCTTCTATCGGCGTTACGCTTGATACGTGGAGCGCGGCGATCATCGCTTTTAGCCTAAACGTCGGCGCCTACGCGTCCGAGTCGGTGAGGGCGGCGATCCTATCGGTGCCTAAGGGGCAGTGGGAGGCGGCGACCTCGCTAGGTATGACGCACGCGCAAATTTTACGCCGTATCATCGCGCCTCAGGCTGTGCGTATATCGCTGCCGCCGCTATCAAACACCTTCATCGGGCTAGTTAAAGACACCTCGCTGGCTGCATCCATAACGATGGTGGATATGTTTATGGTCGCCCAGCGCATAGCCGCTCGCACGTATGAGCCGCTACTACTTTACGTGCTGGCTGCGCTTATTTATTTGGTAGTTTGCACGCTGCTTACCTTTTTGCAAGGCAAGTTAGAAAAACGAACTTCAAGGTACGTGTGATGGCGATAAAATTTAAAAATTTAACCAAAAGTTTTGGCGAACAAAAGGTGCTAGATGGTATCGATCTAGAGATCGCAGATGGGCAAACTACGGTGATCGTGGGGTCTTCTGGATCCGGTAAATCAACCCTGCTTCGCTGCATAAATTTACTCGAAATCCCCGAGGAAGGCGAGCTGGAGCTAGACGGCGAGAAGATAAAATTCGGCGGCAAAATTTCGCCAAAAGAGCTACTGCCCTTTCGCAGGCGAACGGGGATGGTGTTTCAGGGGTTTCATCTCTTTCCGCATCTAACGGTCTTGCAAAACGTGATCGAAGGGCCGACGCAGGTACTTGGCCTTGAAAAGCAAACGGCGATAAATAAAGCCCTTGAGCTACTGGGCAAGGTTGGCATGGCAGACAAGCAAAACGCCTATCCGAACAGACTCTCGGGCGGTCAGAGCCAGCGCGTAGCGATAGCTAGAGCGCTAGCGATGGATCCGTCGTTTTTGCTGCTAGACGAACCCACTAGCGCGCTAGATCCGGAGCTAGAAGCCGAGGTGCTAAAAGTCGTCATAGCCCTAGCCAGAGAGAAAAAATCCCTCGTCATCGTCACGCATAATATGAATTTCGCTCGCAAAGTCGCGGATAGGATTTTGTTTTTGGATAAAGGCAAGATCGCGTTTGACGGCGATGCGGAGAGATTTTTCGCTAGCCAAAACGAGCGCATAATGAGCTTTATCTCGGCGATGGATATAAGATTTTTGAAATTTTAGCGATAAATTTAAGGAGAAAAAATGAAACTAGACACGCTAATCGTAAAAGGCATCGAGGCCAAGCATAACCCTTTTGGAGCCGTCGTGCCGCCCGTTTATCTGGCGACGACGTTCGTGCAAGAGGGGCTAGACGGCTTTGGCGAGTTTGCCTACTCGCGCGGCGCAAATCCGACCAAACAGGCGTTTGACGAGCTTTTTGCCAAGGTAGAGGGCAGCAAATACGCATTTAGCTTCGGCTCGGGAATGGCGGCGACGGCAGCGGCTTTTAGTCTGCTAAAAACGGGCGATAAGGTGCTGCTAAATAACAACGTCTACGGCGGCACTTTCCGCTACGTTAGCAACGTCTTTGCGTCGCAGGGCATAAGCTACGAGGCGGTGGACGATTTAAATTTATTAGAGGAAAAAGATATCGCAGAGAACGTGAGAGCGATATTTATCGAAACGCCCTCAAATCCGCTGCTGCGCGTGACCGACATCCGCCGTATCGCAGACATCGCGCACAAAAGAGGCATCCTAGTGATTGCCGATAATACCTTTTTAACGCCTTATTATCAAAAGCTTTTTGATTTTGGCGTAGATATCGTAGTTTATAGCGCGACGAAATACGTCGGCGGACACGCAGACGTGATCGCCGGTATCGTCACGGTAAACGACGACGCGCTAGCCGAAAAGATAAAATTTGCCAGAAATACGTTTGGCGGCATAATCAGCCCGATGGACGCTTATTATCTGATAAGAGGCCTTAAAACCCTTAGCGTACGCTTTGATCGTCAGACGCAAAATACGCATAAAATCATCGAATTTTTAAAATCGCACGAAGCGGTAGACGCGGTGCATTACGCGGGATCGTACTCGCAGCTAGAAAAGCAGATCCAAGCCCACCAAGCAAGCGATATCGGCGCGGTTATATCGCTGGAGCTAAACGAAAAATACGACTATAAAATTTTTGCTAAATCTCTGGAGCTTTTTGACCTAGCCGTGAGTCTTGGCGGCGTGGAGAGCCTCATCTGCCAGCCCGCGTCCATGACACACGAATCATACCCTAAAGAGCTGCAAGACAAAATCGGCATAAAGCCTAATCTGCTGCGCCTTGCTATCGGCGTAGAAAACGCGGACGACCTAATCGCCGATCTGGCGCAGGCGATAAAAAAGGCTAAAATTTAACTCTGCTTGCCGCCTTGGCACTTTTGTCGCTCAAGGCTAAATTTATCAAATTTAGCCTTGAGCTAGGCGGGCAAAATGGGCGCGCCTAGTTTGCTAAAGCGGCGCCCGGCGCTAAGGCGGGCGTAAATTTTTATTTTTTAATCCGCGCTTTTTGACGAGCAAGGCGCTATAAATTTTACGGCGCGTCTTTTACTGCCGAGGTAGGCTACGTTTTAGATGCGGAGAAATTTGAGTTTAGAGTCTTTGATTATCTTTGCGCGCCGACCTTTATGACCGGATTTACGCAAACGGCGATAAATTTACTTTTTGCGCGCTTAGAAAGAAGCGAGGAGCGATCCGGCGTTTACGAGATCGCAGATACCGCCCTGTAACCCGAGCGGCAAAATCCTAGAAGCAAGAAAATCCGCAACACGGTAAAAGAGGGCGGGCCGATATCGGCGCGAGTTTGTTCTTGAGGCGGGTGCTCGTTAGGGCGGCGACAAACTTATCTTTTTTTGAGATTTGTTACGCCGAGGATTTTGGCGGCGGCTTTGGCTAGAGAGATAAGGTCTAGAAAGCGTGTTGCATTTTGGCTAAATTTGGACGTATTTTGTTTGCGGGTTAGTTTGAGATGCCTTTTTAGCTGTAAATTCGTTAAATTTCACTTTCTTTTGTCAAATTTAACCTAAATTTTTAAAAAATCGCGGCTAAATTTAGCTTGGTTTTAGGATAAAAACCGTATCATTGTCTAAAGTTTAACGCAAAGGAAACAAATGCGAAAGATAAGTAAACA
>CAUQMN010000090.1:0-5674 GCA_963518765.1 uncultured Campylobacter sp. | reverse complement strand
ACGCCGCCTAGGCGCTTTACCTGCTGTACGCCCGGGATCGCTAGCAGCCGCCTTTTTATCTCGTTATCTATAAGGCGCGATATCTCGCTTTGGTCTAAATTTACGCTTCCTACCGAATAAAACGCGAGCGCCCCGCCCTCGACGTCCACGCGCTCTACTAGCGGCGTATCGATGCCGGCTGGTAGTTCGTCTCTGATCTGCGAGATAGCGTTTCGCACGTCGTTTACGGCTCTATCGACGTCCGTCTCGATGGCAAACTCCACCGTCGTAGCCGAGCTGCCCTCAGAAATCGTAGAGCTAACGTGCCTCACGTCCGCTAGTCCGCTCACGGCGTCTTCTATGCGCCTAGTAGTCGAGCTTTCCAGCTGAGTAGGCGACGCGCCCGTCTGCGTGACCGTGACGCTAACGATAGGAAAATTTACGTTTGGGTTTGCGTTTATCGGTAGGCGCAAAAACGACGCTACGCCGCCTAAGCTAAGCGCGATAAAAAGCACGATGATAGGTATAGGATGACGGATCGCCCAAGACGAAATTTTCACTCTGCGCCCCTTTGCGCCGCTTCGCCGTCGTTTACCAGCGCGGCGGCTTTTAGCGCGACCTCATCGCCCTCGCTAACGCCTGCGATCACCTGCACTAGCCCGTTTGCTCTAAGTCCGGTTTGGATTTTTCGCTTCTGCGCCTTGCCGTCTTTTATTAGCGTCGCAAACGCGCCTTCGTCCGTAAACGAAATCGCCTGCACTGGCAGCGCTAATGCGCTAAATTCGGGCAGGTCGATGACAATCTTGGCGTACGAACCGATAAATTTAGCCCCGCCGTCTAGCGAAATTTTGACCTTGCCTAGGCGCGAGCTCGTATCCAAGCTAACGGGCACCAGCCGCACCTTGCCGTTTACGGCCTCTTTTACGCCGTAAATTTGAGCCTGCGCGCTCATACCGACTTTTATCTGCGCAAGCTCAGCTGCGTCCGCGTCCGCAGATAGCTCGATGACGCCGTCTTTTGCGATGTTAAACAAAGCCTCGCCGCTAGTTAGCGCGCCGATCTGGGCTTTTTTGGCCGTCACGACGCCGCTAACGGGCGCTATCACGCTAGCTTTGCCGAGCTGATCTTTAGCCTCTGCGATCTGCGCTTTTATCTGCGAAATTTGGGCTTTTGCGGAGTTTAGATTCGCTCTGGCGCTTGCTTCTTTCGCGTTTGCTTGTTCGAGTTCCTGCGAGCTGATCGCCTTTTTTGCGGCCAATTCTTTAGCTCGCTTTAGCGCGAACTCAGATTCGCTAAAGGCGGCCTTGGCGGAGTTTAAATTTTGCTTTGCGGCCTCAAGCGCGGCGGTTTGCTGGTCAAATTTCGCTTTTACGCCGGCATTATCTAGCAGGGCTAAAATTTGCCCCTTTTGCACGTTTTCGCCCACTTCGGCTAAGATTTGGGCGATTTGTTGGCCTTGTAGCGCCGAGCCCACGGCAACGTCGTCTTTAGCGACCAGCTCGCCGTGCAAATTTAGCTTTGGGCTAAATTTTGCGACCTTGGGCGAGACGACCGTGAGCTTTATGGCTTCTTCGTTTTGATTTTGCCTAGCGTCCGAATTTCTGCCGTCTTGGCCGACGTTTGTTTCGCTAGCGTCGCCGTCTTTTACGCCCGCTTGAGCCGTTTGCTTGTTTTGCGGCGGCGTTTTTCGCTCCGATTTATTTTCCTGCGCCGCCGCCGTTTGTTGCGCGGTCAAAATCAGCGCAAACGATAAAAAATACGCCTTTAAAATTTTGCCGAATTTCATAAAATTTCCCTTAAAATTAGTCTTAAAATTTATCATATTAGCAAAATTTAGGACTAAAAGTCAATCCTAAAACCTTGAAAATATTTTGTGATTTTACTAAAATTCGCCCAAAATAAAAAAGGAAAACGATGTATAACTTTGACGACCTAGGCAAAAAAATCAGCGAGATTGACGAGCGCATAGACGCGCTGATCGCCAAAACCGGGCTTAGCTACAGCGAATTTGCGGTGCTTTATACGCTAGCAAAAGACGGCCGCTCGACGCAAAAAAAGATCGGCGAGGAGTGGCTCATACCCAAGCAAACGGTTTTTAACGTCTGCAAGGATTTTCGCCAAAAAGGGCTAGTGCAGCCAAGCGAGCAAAGCACGGATAAAAGGGAGCGCGCGATGAGCCTCACGCAAAAAGGGAGCGACGCGGCAGACCCTATCGTACGCGCTAGCGATGAGCTGGGCGAGCGGGTATTTGCTAGGCTCGGCGAAAAAAACGCCCAGAAGCTATTTTCGCTGCTGGAGCGCTTTTGCGAGATTTGCGACGACGAGATCAAGGGCACATCTGGCCTCAAGACCGAAATTTAAATTTACCGACTTTAAATTTTTTTACGCTCTTTTAAATTCGGCGAAAATTGCGGCTTAAATTTAGCAAATATTTTTGCCGGAAAGTGCGGATTTGGCGGTAAAACGCGCAAAATTCATCCAAAGCGCCGCGGTAATTTAATCTATAAATTTATACCGGCAAGCGCGAAATCGTAGGGTTTTGCCAAAGCTTTGCGACAAACCGCGCACATACCAAAGCTAACGGTAAGCCTCGCGCAAAATACTTCGGCTAGACGCGCTGCGCCCTAACGACGATTTATCTTGCCGACTTTTTTGGAGCTATCCGCTTTCTCCGACTTGCCGCTTTTGCGCTATACGTTTTAAATTTAAGCCCCCAAGCGCTCATTTTGGAGCTTAAATTTTACAAATTTCGCCTAGTAAATTTATCAAAAAAGCCGTCTTATTAAATCCTACGCTTAAATTTTGTTGCCGCCTAAACTAAATTTGCCTAAATTTAGGAAAATCGCCTGCGAATTACCGCCGTAAACGTAAGCGGCGCTACTTTGATTTAGCATTTACGGCACACAAAATCGTCAAAACTAGGCTTAAGAGCGCGCTAGCGTATATTTTTACCGCGAGTTTGCCTTATTCTATCCAAAAAGCGCGGGTAAATTTAAATCGCCGATTTTGATGCGTCGCGTCTGGCGACCTGCTGTTCTTAAGCCTTATTCGCAGGTCGATTTTCCGTCCGCTTGGATAAAATTGTCAAGCCCCAGCCTAAAAATTGCCGTTTTAACGGCAGCGACCGTCAAATTTATCCGTAAGTAGCGAAATTTAACTTTCGTAACATTTTATAAATTTATTTACGTTTTTACTCAATTTGTATAGATTTTTGTAACTTAAATTTTAAAATTAGTCAAAAAATATAATATAAAACTCTATAATCGGTAAATTTAAAACCTAAAGGAGAAAAAATGAAACTATTTTCAGCGCTGGCTCTGTGCGCGGCGATGGCGTTTAGCGCGCAGGCTGCGGGAAAATACAAGATCAAGCTCGCCTCCACCTACGAGAGCAACGTGCCCGTACTAGGCGATGCTCCGAAAAAATTTAAAGAGCTCGTAGAAAAGATGAGTGACGGCCGTATCGAGGTTCGCGTCGACTATCCGTCCAAGCACAAGGCGGCGTTTGCGCTGCTTGATATGGTAAAAAGCGCCCAGTACGACGCGGCTTTCACCGCGAGCTACTTTTATAAGGGCAAGGACGCCAAGCTCATGCTCTTTACAACCGTGCCTTTTGGTATGAACAAGGCCGAGCAGGACGCATGGTACGCGTACGGCGGCGGCAAGGAGCTAGCGCAAAAGGTTTTTGGCGAGCAGGGCATCGTGACCTTTCACGGCGGAAATTTCGGTATGCAAATGGGCGGCTGGTTTAAAAAAGAGATCAAAAGTACGAACGATCTAAAGGGACTAAAACTGCGCATGGCCGGGCTTGGCGGCGAGATAATGGCAAAACTGGGAGCTAGCATCAACACGATCCCGATCGGCGAGCTATACATGGCGATGGAGATGAACACGATCGACGCCGTAGAGTGGGTCTGTCCTGCGATCGATATAAATTTCGGCTTTCAAAAGGTGGCTAAATTTTACTACACGGGCTGGCAGGAGCCCGCTAGCGAAAATGAATTCTACATCAACAAAAAGCTCTGGGACAAGCTACCCGCCGACCTCCAAGCCATCGTAGAAACCGCGACCAAGGCCGTAGCGGCCGACGTCTACGAGTCGGCGGTCTATCAAAATTCGCTAGTCCTTGATAAAATCAAAAGCGAGCATTCGGACGTAAAAATCACCTCGTTTCCGCCCGAGGTCATCGCCGCGCTACGCAAAGCCACGGACGAGATCCTAGACGAACTCTCGGCCAAAGACGCGACGTTTAAGGAGATTTTGGACTCGCAAAAAGCATTTATGAAAAAGGCTAGGGTCTGGACGCAGATCTCCGAAAACAGCTACATAAATAGCACTACGGAGTGATCCCGCTAAATTTAACGAGCCGTCTGGGTAAAATTTGACGGCTCGAAGGCTAGTGCAAATTTGAGATTAACGCCGGTTTGCTCAAATTTGACTCGCGGCTTATTACGCCAAACCTAGTCTCGAAAAGACGAGTAAATTTTAACCCGAATAACGCCAAAATCACGCAACTACCAAATTTAAAAGGAAGGTCATGAAAGTATCTAAATTTTACCTTTTGGCGGTATTTTTTACGGACTAGGCGGCGCAAATCTAAGCGCTCAAACGACGAAAGCCACGCTAATGGAAAAAACGGTAATCGATTTTTACCAAACAAACTACGGCAACGGCGAAGTGCAACCTATCACATCGGAGTGGCTAACGCCCGAGCTTGACGGGCTGATTTACGATCAGTTCGACTCTGCGCTTGGACGTCTGAGCGGTATAGAGCACGTATCGTCCGATCTGGATCTCGACCCTTTTATAGGCTCGCACGAGATTGACGAACTCAAAAACTTTAGCGCAAAAGCGGTCTTGGAGAACGAAGTGCGAGTAAAATTTGAGCTATTCGGAGAAAAACGGGATGTGACTTTGCGCCTAATCTGCGATAAAGATTGCCTATTTGGCGACGTAAAGCTTAGCGGCGCAGGCTCGCTAAAGGCTAAGATCAAGAAATCTTTGAAAAAAGCGTATCCGAGTAATTACGGCAAAATTTTTAAAGACTAAGCATAAAATTTGAGAATTTTCGCGCCGTTTGGTTTCAAATTTGCCCGCTTTCAAACGGCACGCAAACCAAGAGCGGCGAGGGGATCGAGGCGCGAGCTAGCGATAACCCGCGCCGATAAATTTATATTTTTCTATACGGAGCTTGTCCGACTTCGTAGAAGTTATTGCCCTCGCTATCGATCGCTACGATAGCTGGGAAATCCTCGACCGTGAGCCTAGCAACCGCCTCTGGGCCAAGCTCTGGATAGGCTAGCACTTCGTACTTTTTGATGCTTTGGCTGATTAGCGCGCCCGCACCGCCAATGGCGACCATATAGACACAGCCTGATTTTTTCATCGCTTCGACGACGGCTTCGCTACGATATCCTTTGCCGATCATGCCGTTGATGCCTACTTCGTTTATCATCGTCGGAGTGTATTTATCCATGCGTCCGCTAGTAGTCGGTCCCGCAGCCCCTATGACGTCGCACGGTTTTGCGGGGCTCGGTCCTAGGTAGTAGATCGTCTCGCCGGCTAAATTTACGGGCAAGGCCTCGCCGCGAGCCAAAGTCTCGGTTAGCGCCTTGTGCGCGGCGTCGCGAGCTGCGATGATGGTGCCGCTTATTAGCACGTTGTCGCCCGCTTTTAGGCTTTTTACGACATCTTTA
>CAUQMN010000089.1:0-5695 GCA_963518765.1 uncultured Campylobacter sp. | reverse complement strand
CCCTCTTCGATACCAAGGCGCGTCATTATCGCCTTTATGCGGTCGCTGCCAAATATTCGAAGCAGATTATCCTCAAGGCTTAGATAAAAGCGGCTAACCCCCGGATCGCCCTGACGTCCCGCGCGACCTCGCAGCTGGTTGTCGATACGGCGGCTTTCGTGTCTTTCGGTACCGATGATGTATAGACCACCCAGAGCCCTTACCTCGTCGTCGATACGGATATCTACGCCGCGTCCGGCCATGTTCGTAGCGATCGTAACCGCGCCGCGAGCGCCGGCCTGGGCGATGATCTCGGCCTCTTTTTCGTGATTTTTAGCGTTTAGCACGGAGTGCGGGATCTTTTCTTTTACGAGTAGGTTGTGCAGCTTTTCGCTCTTTTCGATCGAGGCGGTACCCACGAGTACGGGCTGACCGCGGTCGTGAGCCTTTTTGATCTCGTCGATCACGGCTTTAAATTTCTCGTTTTCGGTTTTATAGATGAGATCGTTGTTGTCTTTTCTGATAACCGGCACGTTTGTTGGGATCGATACGACGTCAAGCTTGTAAATTTGCGAAAACTCGGTCGCCTCCGTCTGCGCCGTACCCGTCATGCCCGATAGTTTTTTGTAAAGTCTAAAGTAGTTTTGAAATGTAATATCGGCTAGCGTTTGGCTCTCTTCTTGGATCTTTACGCCCTCTTTAGCCTCGAGCGCTTGGTGCAAGCCCTCGCTAAATCTACGTCCTTCGCTTAGTCTGCCCGTAAATTCATCCACGATTACGACTTGACCTTCGCGAACGACGTAATGCACGTCCTTTTCAAAGAGATTGTGCGCTTTTAGAGCTTGGTCTAGGTGGTGGCTCAAAATCGCGTTTTCCATGTCATATAGATTTGCCACACCAAAGAGCTTTTCAGCCTTTGAGATGCCTTCTTCGGTGATGGCTATCGTGCGGTTTTTCTCATCGACGACAAAGTCGCCCGTGGCCTTTTCTTGCGGAGTTGCAGGCGGTTCGCCGCGCTTCATCTGGCGCGCGACTTCGTTTGCTTTGATGTAGCCGTCTAGCGTGCGGTTTGCAGGGCCAGAGATGATGAGCGGCGTCCTGGCCTCGTCGATGAGGATGCTATCGACCTCGTCCACGATGACGAAGTTGTGCTCTCTTTGCACCTTATCTTTGAAATCCATTTTCATATTATCGCGCAGGTAGTCAAAGCCGAATTCGTTATTCGTGCCGTATGTGATGTCGCTGGCGTACGCCGCTTTGCGCGCTTCGTCGTCGTATTCGCCCCCTAGTATCACGCCGACGCTAAGGCCTAGAAATTTATAAATTTCGCCCATTTGCGTCGCGTCGCGCTTGGCGAGGTAGTCGTTTACGGTCACGACGTGCACGCCCTTGCCGCTCATCGCGTTTAGCACGACGGGCAAGCTTGCTACAAGGGTTTTACCTTCGCCCGTTTTCATCTCGGCTATTTTGCCGTCGTTTAGCACCATGCCGCCGATTAGCTGAACGTCGAAATGGCGCATATTTAACGTTCTTTTGCCGACCTCGCGCACGATGGCAAACACGTCGTCTAGCAGTTCGTCCTGGGTTTTTTCGCCGTTTTGTACCTGCGCTTTAAATTCGTTAAATTTAGCCTTCAGCTCATCGTCGCTCATCGCTTGATATTTGCTTTCAAGCGAGTTTATATAGGCGACGCGTTTGAAATATTTTTTTACTTCCCTGTCGTTTTTCGTACCGAATATCTTTTGCATAAACGCCGTTATCATTTCTAGCCTTTAAATTTTATTAAAGTTCGGATTTTAACATTTTATTATTTAAACTTAGCTAGAATTTTGCCCGGTAAAGGAAAATATATGAAGAAAATTTTAGCATTTTTACTATTTTGCGCCTCGGCTTTTGCGGCTACGTTAAATTTCGTCACGCTTCAAAGCGACTTCGTGCAAACCATCACGAGCGAGAGCGAAACGGTCGATTACTACGGTAAATTTTACGCAAAAAGCAACAACCGCGCCTACTGGATCTACGAGCGCCCGACGCCTAAAAAAATCTACTTTGATAAAAACCGCGTCGTCGTGATCGAGGATGCGCTCGAGCAAGCTATCGTCTCTAAATTTGAAAAGGCGCCAAATTTGATCGACGTCGTTAGAAACGCGGTTAAGATCACCGATACGCTTTATAAGGCCAAATACGACGGCGTGGAGTACCTAATCACCGTCAAAAACTACATCCCGACAAGGATCGACTACGAGGATAAGCTCGGCAACAAGATCAAAATCACGCTGAGCAATACCAAGAAGGATTTTAAGATAAGCGATGATTTGCTGACGCCGGTGATACCGTCGTATTATGACGTCATAAACCAATAAATTTTTAGCAAATAGCGGCTTGTCTTTTGAGTGTTTTTGAATGAGTTTGTAAAATTTTGGCTCGATGAACTACGTGTTCTATCTTCGCCAAAATTTTACCGCACAACCCTAAAAATCATCTCACGATACTTCGCCTTATCGTTTTACATTTAAATTTTGAAGTTAAATTTATAAATTTAGCTTCAAATTTTACCCACCGAGACCCGCAACTTGAAAACGTAAATTTAAAAACGCAAGGCGCGACAGCGCTAAACCTAACCTACGCGTAGCGCGGTTATTAAATTTACTGCTCTCCGAAGTCTTTGCCAAAATCATCTATCTGATTTAAATCCATCGGTTTTAGCTGATTTTTATTTCCTCTAAGTATATCCTCGACCTGCTCTTTTTGCGATCTTTTAGAGCCCGTGGTTTTGACGTTTTTTAGCGCTTCAAGTAGCTCTTCGATATTTGGTTCGCGCACGGTTTTTAGCGAGATGATTAGCACCTCGTCGATATCGACCGAGTGCTTTTTGGCGGTGTATTTAACAAGCGTGTCTTTAAATTTTTCCTTACCGAGCGAGGTTAGCAGATCCTCGACGTAAAAGCTACCTATAACGACGTTTAGCGCGTCAAGCACGTACGCTTCATTATCCGCGACGTCGCGCCCCTCTAGACGCAGGCTCACGCTTACTTTTTTGATCGAGCTTTTGGCGTCTCTGGAATACAGATCGGTTTCAAAGTTGTCGATATTTAGCGTCTCGGCAAAGGCCATAACCGCGGCAAAAGCCAGCGCGAAAATCTTTTTCATACGTCTTCCTTAATATTTTCAAATTTGTTTTCAAGATAGAATTTCTCGACCTCTTCGTCTATTTTAACGACGCTTTGCAAATACTCTCTAAACGGCCGAGCTTTGCCGTAAAATATCCTCAGCTTTTTGGGATCGATCGCCCGTGAGAGCGCGACGTAGAGCTGCCCATTGGCAAAGATATGATTTAGGTCGCAGACTAAATTTTCGATGCTCATGCCTTGGGATTTATGGATCGTGATCGCGTAGGCCAGCTTTAGCGGAAACTGGGTCAAAGACGCCCTTGCGCGCTCTTTTAGATTCTCGCCCTCCATCACGAACTCGCTCATATCAAATCTCGCTCGCTCCACCTCGACGATCTCGCCGTCAGCTTTTTGTACGATGACGCTTTTTATCTCGCCGCCTTCTTTTAAAATTTGCATTATCTGCCCGCGCTCGCCGTTATAGTACTCGCCCCATTTATTTACGGTAAATATAACTTTCGCGCCGATTTTTATGTTTAAGATTTCAGGCGCGTAGAGGTTTGCGATCCAGCGATCCAGCGTATTTTCGTTTAAATTTTCATCGTAAATTTCCACTAGCGCCTCGGCTCTTTCAAGTGGCGCGGGTAGTTTAGAGAGCATCTTGTTATTTAGCTCGTCCGCTTCGTAGTTACGCCCAAAAAGCACGCTCGTATCGTCATCTACCTGCACGCTTGGCACGCGTAAATTTTCTATATAGGCAAACACCTCCTCGCTCAGCCGCCCGACGCGAAGCATGGATAAGATATCGTAAAATTTCTTATCCTTCGTGCGTTTTGAGACGACTAGCTCGATATTTTTAAACTCAAATTCATGCCACGAGCTAGAGTTAAAAGCATAAAGAAATTTAAAGAGCGAGTTGCCCTCATCGCCGTTTTTTCGTACGGGCGGTAGCTGATAAAAGTCGCCCACGAGCATCACGCGCCCGACGAATCTCGAACTCATCAAGCGGTAGTAAATCATATCCATCAACCCCGCGCTGATCATCGAGATCTCGTCTATCACGATGAGATCGCAGACGTCTAGTATCTTTTTTAGTTCGCCGAGCTTTCCGCGCTGTTTGCGGTCGTAGCCGCGCAGCTCCTCGAGGTTTGAGCAGATGCCGAATTTAAAAAAACTATGCACGCTCACTCCGCCGACGTTTACCGCCGCGATACCGGTACTACCGAGTATGACGACGTTTTTTAGCTCGCTTTTATAGTGCTTGATGACTGCTTGCGTGAGGTGGCTTTTGCCCACGCCGCCGCGCCCGGTTAGAAAAACGTTTGATTTTTTTAAGATATCTAGCAGCTGGTTTAACACAAATTTCCCTATTTTTTTGTAAAATTATAGCTTATTTTTAAGGAGCTAGATTGAAATTTTACAAATTTATATTTTCCGTAGCGACGGCGCTAGCGATGCTGGGCGGTTGCGCATCGACAAAAGACGCGCCAAGCGCGGTAAATTTACCTGATCAAGGCGCTAACACCGCGCCCGCATACGACATGCCCGAGGAGAGCGCGGACGAAAACCTAGGCCACATCAGTTATCTAAAATTCGACGTCGATCAAAATGCAAATGCGCTGCCGATACTGCCTTTTGAAGCGCAAAGTAGCGGCGAAACTCTGCTGCAAAAACGCTTTAACGCGCTTGATTTAAAAGCGCCCGCAACGAGTGCAAAAGACGCTTTTTGGGCGCTAGATTACTATAAAAATACGTCAAAAAGGCAGTACTTTTTCTCAAATATGCGCAAAATTCCAAACGAATGGTTTGAAAAAGTGCGAAAAAACGCTAGCGTAGAGAGCTTCGGTAAAGTCTCTCTACCTGCGATAACGACGGCAAATACTAGCCTGCGAAACCTGCCGACCGACGAGGCCGTGCTTTATAATCCCGTACGCGCAGGCGAAGGGCTGCCGTTTGACTACGCTCAGCTCTCTTTTGTCTCGATCGGTTATCCGCTTTACGTTTCGCACTTTTCGGCCGACGGAGCGTGGGCGTTTGTGGGTAGCGATGCGGCCTGGGGCTGGATAAAATCGACCGAAATCAAAATTTTAAGCGCAGACGCCGTGCGGGAGCTAAAAAATTCTAAATTTTTAAGCGTTATCAAAGACGAAGAGCCCGTCTACGACAAAAACGGCAACTTTTTATTTTACGGGCGCATAGGGGCGATTTTGCCGTTTCAAAGCGAGGATCAGTTTAAATTTTACGGCAAAATTCAAACCCAAAGCGGGCTAAAAAACTACGAGATCTCAAAACAAAGCGCAAGCCGCTTTCCGCTTAAATTTAGCGACGAAAACGTAAGAATGCTAGCATCATCGCTACTCGGTCAAAGCTACGGCTGGGGCGGGTTTGGCGGCAAGCGCGACTGCTCGCTGTTTTTGCAGGATTTCCTCGGTAGCTTTGGCGTGTGGTTGCCGCGAAACTCAAAGGCTCAAGGCCAAATCGGCAAGGTCGTGAGCTTAGCAAATTTAAGCGCGGAAGAAAAACTGCGCGTCATCAAAACGCAAGCCGTGCCGTATAGAACGCTATTTCACATGAACGGGCACATCATGCTCTACGCGGGTATGCGC
>CAUQMN010000088.1:0-5735 GCA_963518765.1 uncultured Campylobacter sp. | reverse complement strand
GCTACCGATGGCTCACCCGGCCGCTCCTTCAAACGTCTCTGCTCTAATGAGCGGCGTAATGATAAAGGTTGCGCTATTTACTCTAGTTAAATTTACGCTTTTCTTGCCTTTAAGCATTTACTTTGGCTTGACCGTTTTGATTTTGGGCGCCGCTAGTTCGCTGTTTGGCGTTCTTTACGCTCTTTGTCAGCACGACTACAAAGCGCTTCTTGCCTATCACTCTGTCGAAAACATCGGCATCATCTTGCTCGGTCTTGGCACCGGCCTATACGGCCTAGCCGCGGGAAATATGACTCTTGCTGCGATCGGATTTTTAGCCGGATGCTACCACGTGGTTAACCACGCGATATTTAAAGGACTTTTGTTTCTTTGCGCGGGTTCGGTTTTGCACGCTACGCACACTCGTGATATGGACGTGCTAGGCGGCCTAGCTAAAAAGATGCCTTGGACTTCCGTTGGTATGTTTATCGGTATCATGGGTATCGCGGCGCTTCCTCCCGTTAACGGCTTCGTATCCGAGTGGTTTACCTATCAAGGTATGCTTCAAGGCGCGCTAGAGCAGGGCATCTTTACTAGATACGCCTTTACGCTTTCAGTCGTTGCGCTAGCGCTTACGGGTGTGTTAGTCGGCATGCACCTTAAGCTTTATGCAGTAATCTTTGCGGGAACTCCAAGAGATCAGAAAATTTGGGAAAACGCAAAAGAAAGCCCGATATTTATGGTGCTTGGCATGATCGTGCTAATGATCGGCTGTATAGGCTTTGGTATCGGAGCTAACGTAGTCGTCGGCTACATCCAAACAGCCGTAAATTCCATAGGCGGCGCAGGCGGTTACGTAGCTAGCCACGGTATAAATTTGACCTCAAATTTAGGCAGCGTCGTTTCAACTCCGCTTATAGCCATCATCTTGTGTTCTACTATGGTTTTGCCTTTTGCGATTTTAGCCGTGATGAAAGCAAACCGCGAGAAACCTCGCGAGACCGATCCTTGGGCTTGCGGATTTAAGTATAGCTCTCGCATGCAAATGACGGGCGGTCCTTTCACGGGCGATCTAAGACGCATAATGAACTGGCTGTTTAAAGGCGAGAGAAAAGTCGTGACTAAAGGCTATTTTAACCCGGTCGAGTATCACAACCATCCAAAAGATATCTGGTGGGGGCTATTTTACGAGCCGGTGATTAAATTTACCGAAAAGGTCGCCGATAAAATAGGCATAATGCAAAGCGGCTACACCAACGTTTACGCGCTATATATCCTCATATATCTTTGTGCGATACTAGCGGTTAGCTACTTTTTGATATAGGGGGCGTGAGATGGAAATTTTACAGACTATACTTTTGATGATATTTCAAGTAGTCGTCATCGTCTTGGTTGCGCCCTTGTTTGACGGTATGGCTAGGAAACTAAGAGCCAAACTGCAATCAAAACAAGGTAGCGATTTTTTCCAGACGTATCGCGACATCATAAAGCTTTTTAGACGCGGTAGAACCGTGCCTGCATGCTCTCACTGGGTATTTAGGCAGGCTCCGTTTTTCTTGTTTGCTACTTCGGCGGCGATACTAGCGGCTATTCCTATTACTTATAGTAAAAGCACGATTTTTGGAGCGTATTCGGACATATTCGTGATCCTTTACCTAGGTGCGCTACTTCGCTTTGTTTTCGGCGCTGCTTCTATGGATAGCGGCAACCCGTTTGCGGCCACCGGCGGCGGTAGAGAGCAGATGCTAGCCGTCTACGTAGAGCCGGTGATGATAATGTGCCTAATCGTCGTTATGCTTGCGGCCGGAACGTCAAATTTAGTAGAAATCCAATCAATGGTAAAAAGCGGCCAGATCGGATACCAGATCCCAAGCTTTGCGGTCGCTTCGATAGCGTTTTTGTGGTGCATATACGTTGAAACCGGCAGAAAGCCTTTTGACCTAGCAGAAGCCGAGCAAGAGTTGCAAGAAGGCTTGCTAGGCGAATACGCGGGCTCTGATTTAGGCCTAGTTCAAGCTTCGCTTATCTTAAAACAATTTGCGATGATCGGACTTTTCCTTTCGATTTTCGAGCCGTGGAATTTTAGCAATCCGTTTTTAGCCGTGATAATCTTCGTCTTAAAAACGGGAGTGTTTTACGTAGCGGCCGTGTTTATAGATAACTTCGGACCTAGGTTCCAGATGACTTCGAGCTTACGTAAAAACGCTCTAGCTGCTCTAGCTATATCTTTTGCGGCTTTGACGCTTTACGTCGTGGGGGTGTGAGATGAATATTTTAGATACTTTGGCTATCTGTATGATGGTAACGTCTTTGGCGGTTTTCGGGCTAAGAAGCCTAAAGCTATCCGTCATAGTTTACGGAGTCCAGACGCTACTATTAGTCGGGATATTTTTTACTTTGTCGTCTAAATTTAACGCCGAGCAACTATCTACGTGGGCGGTCGTGGCGTTTTTTACGAAGGTTTTATTCGTGCCTGCGATCTTGCTTTGGCTTATTAAAAATCTTGGCGTCGTGCACGAAGACGAGCCCGTAGGCGGCTTTTTCGTGAGCCCCGTTATAGCGATGGGTTTTAGCTTGGCTTTAGCGATGAGTATTAATCCGATATTTTTGGAGTTTTCGCTAATCCAAGAGAAAATAATGTTACTAGCCGCGGTTTGCGTGTTTATGATGGGGGTTTTTGGCTTTATGCTTAGAAACTCGTTTATCAAGCAAATTTTAGCCTATTGCCTTTTTGAAAACGGCATACATCTAAGCCTAGCGCTCATGGCTTACAACTCAAACGAGCTTGTCGAGCTTGGAATTTTAACCGACGCGATTTTTGCGGTTATCATTATGAGCGTTCTTGCGATTAGATTTTATAAAGCATACGGCAGCCTTGATACGTCTAAGGCTACGAATTTAAGGGGATAGAGATGGATAGTTTAACTTTGATATTAATTTTACCGCTTCTTGGAGCGATACTGCTATTTTTCTCTCCGAAAAATTACGCTTTTTTGAGTTTGCTTCACGTAGCAGTTAGCGCGGTTACGTCTTTAGCCTTGCTATTTAACGTAAGCAAAGTTTTAACCGGCGGTACGTTTTACGCTCACGATAAATTTTTGTTTTTAGACAGCCTTGGCTGCGTATTTTTGATACTTATCGCGGTTACGGGACTACTAGTAAATTTATACGCGACCCACTATATGAGATGGGAACTTGAAGAGGGACATATAAATTTAAGCGCGCTTAAGAAATACTACGCGCTTAGCCACGTGTTTATCTTTACGATGAGCTTAAGCGTCATCTGTAACAACGTCGCGTTTATGTGGGCTGCGATCGAGGCTACTACGCTTTCATCGGTGTTTCTAGTCGCGATCCTAAAAGATCAAAAATCGACCGAGAGCGGCTATAAATACATAGTCCTTTGCTCTATCGGCCTAGCGTTCGCGCTTTATGCGACCGTGCTTCTTTACTCTGCAACCTTTGCGGAGATAAAAGACGGCGAGGCTGCGATGCTGTGGACGGGCATAATGGCAAACGCTAAAAATTTAAGCCCCGACGTCGCTAAGCTAATCTTCGTCTTTGCGCTTATCGGATTTGGCACCAAAGCCGGCCTTGCCCCTACGCATACATGGCTTCCGGACGTTCACGCTCAAGGCCCGGCGCCGATTTCGGCTCTGCTTTCTGGCGTTTTGCTAAAGTGCGCGATGCTAGCTTTATTTAGATACTACGCTATCGCGGCTCAAGCTACGGGTATGGAGTTCGTTCAAAGCGTAATGATAGTTTCGGGTCTTATTACGCTATTTGTGGGCGGAATTTTCCTAATCAGGCAACACGACGTAAAAAGGATGTTTGCCTACCACTCTATCGTGCATATGGGCGTTATAGCTTTTGCTTTGGGAGTGGGCGGACCTTTCGGGCTATTTGCGGCTATTTTTCACTGCCTAGCTCACAGCTTTACAAAGGCTCTCGCGTTTTGCTCAACCGGCAACATCGCTAGAATTTACGGTCACAAAGATATGAGCAAAATGGGCGGTATGATAAAGATAGCTCCCGTAACTACGATGATGTTTGGCGCTGCGGTTTGCTCGCTGGTAGGCGTGCCTGCATTTGCGATATTCGTTAGCGAATTTAACGTCTTCGTCGGCGCCGTAAATAGCGGTCAATACTTTAGCGTCGCTTTATTTGCGATAGCTCTTGCCATCATCTTTATCGCGGACTTCTCGCACTTTAACTTAGCAAGTTTTGGCGAACCTAAAGGCGCGGTCGTTCACAATAAAGAGATGAGTATATTAGAAAATTTACCGCTTATCCTGCTTTGCGCTTTGATTATAATCTTTGGCGTTTGGCACGTGGATAACTTTTATACGCTGGTTGAAAACGGCGTTAAGATAATAACTGGAGAACTATTATGAGAGGCGATAAATTCGTTGAAATTTTAAAAACAAAGGTAAAGGTTCTAGAAGTAACCCGCCAAGCCGACGATCAAATTACCGTCCTAGTGGACAGAAACGACCTTCCGCTTGCGGTTAAGACCCTTTACTACGATATCGGCGGTTTCATCTCTACGATGATACCTAGCGACGAGAGGACTATAAACGGCTGTTTTGCGCTTTAC
This sequence comes from uncultured Campylobacter sp., assembly GCA_963518765.1. Lineage (GTDB taxonomy): Bacteria > Campylobacterota > Campylobacteria > Campylobacterales > Campylobacteraceae > Campylobacter_A. The sequence goes on along the minus strand of CAUQMN010000088.1, from coordinate 1,159 downwards.
TACGCTTTGTCTATGGAGGGCGGCAAGATGACGGAAGAAGACGACTTTGATGTCGGGGATAAGTGCTTTATCACCGTTAAAACGCTAATTCCCGGCGTCGATCCGACGTTTCCGTCGGTTACGCCGCTAGTGCCTGCTTGCGTTTGGTACGAAAGAGAAGCCTACGATATGTTCGGCCTAGTAGCCGAGGGCTTACCCGATAAGCGTAGATTGGTGTTAAGCGACGATTGGCCTGACGGCCTTTATCCGCTTAGAAAAGACGCGATGGACTACCGCTACCGCCCTGATCCAGTTGCTCACCAAGATGAGCCAGATACCGAGTTTTTATTTCCAAAAGGCGATAGTGTCATCGACGTGCCGCTTGGGCCTTTGCACGTAACCAGCGACGAACCGGGACACTTTAGGTTATTTTGCGACGGTGACGAGATCATAGATGCGGACTACCGCCTCTTTTATCAGCACCGCGGTATGGAAAAGCTAGCCGAAAACCGTATGAACTACGATCAGATGGGCTACCTTGCAGAGCGCGTCTGCGGAATTTGCGGTTACGCTCACGCGATTGCGTGTATAGAAGCGGCAGAGAAGGCTATCAGGCTTGAAGTTCCGCTAAGAGCGCAGGCTATCCGCGTGATTTGCCTTGAGATCGAGCGCCTTCACAGCCATCTTTTAAACATCGGTCTAGCTTGCGAGGTAACGGGTAACTATAACGCCTTTATGCATATCTTTAGGGTGCGCGAGTACTCTATGGAGTTAGCCCAACTCGTAACAGGCGGCCGTAAAACATACGGTAACGTCATCATGGGCGGACTTCGCCGCGACATGACCGATAACGAGATAAAAAAGGGCATCGAGATGATAAACAAGCTCGACGTTCAAATTTCTGAAATTTGGGACGCGGTTATGGACGATAAACGCCAAATCGCGCGCTGGAAAGGCGTGGGCGTGCTAGATAAGCAAGTAGCAAGAGACTTTAGTCCCGTAGGTCCTAATATGCGAGGCTCGGGTCTAAAGCGCGACAACCGCTACGACCACCCTTACGATTTCTTTAAAAATATCGAATTTAAAGTCTACGTAGAGCACGGCGGAGACGTATTTAGCCGCGAAGTCGTTAGATATAACGAGCTAAAAGAGTCCATACATATCATCAGGCAGTGTTTGG
>CAUQMN010000087.1:0-5767 GCA_963518765.1 uncultured Campylobacter sp. | reverse complement strand
AATACTTCATCATGTCCTTGACGCCGTCAAAGTAAAGCTCCTCTTTGCTTGTTTTTATCATCGTCGCCCACTGCGAGTTTTTGCCGATCAGCATACCGCAAACGGGGCAGCGCGCGCCCTCGGGCGGTCTTATACGCTCGGCTTTTTTCTCTTTGATTAATTTTTGCGTATTTTGCGCCGAATCGACCGCGATCGCGGTTCCAACAAGCATCGTAAGCGCTAAAAATATCTTTAAAATTTTCATCTTTTCTCCTTTTTCTTAAATTTACTTTGCTATAGATTTTAAAAACTCTGCGTTTTCACACGCTATTTTTAACCCTTTTTCGCAGCTTTTGCTAAAAAGCTCTCTTGCTTTGGCGTTGTCGGCTTTGACGCCCTTGCCCTCGGCGTACATTATGGCTAGGTTGTTGCAGCCTTTGTCGTAGTTTAGGGCGCATGATTTTTCGTAAAATTCTTTAGCTTTAGCGTAGTCTTGCTCCGTACCTTGGCCGAATGCATACAAAAAGCCGAGGTTATCGCAGCCGATACCCACGCCGCCCGCGCAGGCCTTTTCGTAAAATGATTTTGCTTTAGCGTAGTCTTTTTCTACGCCCATGCCCTCAAGGTGTAGGTAGCCTAGGTTATTGCATCCCATCATATCGCCGTAGTTGCAGGCTTTGGTGTAGAGCGAGATGGCTTTTTTGATATCGGTTTTGACGCCAGCGCCATTTGCGTAAAGAAGTCCTAGCGCAGTGCAGCCTTCGTTATCTTCGCAGGCTTTTTCGTAGTACGCGGCGGCTTTGGCGAAGTCCTGAGTCGCGCCGTTGCCGCTTTCGTAGATGTAGCCTAGGTTGTTGCAGGCAAGCGCAAATTTGGCGTTGCAAGCCTTTTGGTATAAATTTATCGATTTTTCGTAGTTTTTCTCCACGCCGCCCGTGCCTTCGAAATACACCACGGCAAGGTTGTAGCAGCCAGAGGCCTTGTTTTCCTCGTGGCAGGCTTTTTCGTAGATTTCTATCAGCTTTTTATGGTCGCCGCTTTGCTGGGCCTGCATGCCCTCCTGGATAAAGCCCGCGTTTGCGCTAGCGCATAAAACCGCCGCCAGTAGTAGTTTTTTATACATTTTTTCTCCTTTTAAATCGTTTTTACGTCGCGCCCTCTAAAGGCTAGTGCGGTTATCAAAAGCATGCAGCCAAGCGCGATATATACGCTAATGTGCACAGGCGGCAAATCTCCGCTGGCATAAGAGTGCATGCCCGTTAGGTAAAAATTTACGCCAAAATAAGTCATCGCGATCGAAGCGTAAGAAAACACCGATGCGATCAAAAATACGTATAGCGAATTTAGCTTCGGTATAAAGCGCAGATGTAGCGCGATCGCGTAAACTAGGATCGAGACGTATGACCACGTTTCCTTACTATCCCAGCCCCAGTAGCGTCCCCAGCTCTCGTTCGCCCAGATTCCGCCGAAGAAATTTCCAAGCGTTAGCAAGCAAAGACCGATGATAAGGCTTGCTTCATTTATCGCCGCGATATATCTGATCTGCTCGTTTAGGCGCGCTTCGTTAGTTTTGTTTTTAAACGCCATGAGTCCTAGCGCGATCAGCCCCAGCACGCAGCCAAGGCCCAAAAATCCGTAGCTAGCCGTGATGACAGAAACGTGGATACTGAGCCAATACGACTTTAGCACTGGAACCAAATTTGTTATCTGCGGGTTTACGAAGCTCATGTGAGCTACCAGCATCACGATGCCCGCTAGTAGCGCAGCCGCCGCAAGCGCAAGCAGCGAACGCCTAAAAAATATCATCCCCGCTAGCGCTCCCGACCAGCCGATGTAGATCATCGATTCGTAGCTATCGCTCCAAGGCGCGTGCCCCGAGACGTACCAGCGTAGCGCCAAAGCCGCCGTATGCACCGCAAAACCTAGCACAAACGCCGCTAAAATCGCTCGCTCAAGCGGCAAAATCCTTCTTGATAAAAATACCGAAGCAAGCCCTAGCAAAAGCGCGGCAAAGCCCAAAATCCAGTAAAAATAAACGAGCTTTTTAAACACCGAAGCGCGGTTATAAAAGACCTCGGCATCGACCCTGCTAACGCTTGGTAAAATTTCCGCCGAGGCCGTTCGCTGATAGTTTCTTAGCGCGGCTAGCGCGGAGTCCGCCTTGCCCCAGTCGTTATCCGCGATGCCCTCTTGCAGACCCATTAGATAGTCGTTTAGCATGTTTTTTGCGTCTAGAGCGACTCGCTCGTCGTTAAAGGCGTCGTTTGGCGAGAGCCATACGTGCTGCAGGTCGTTTGCTGCCGGGATAAATTTAAAAAACGTACCCTTAAACGTGAGATAGGCGATGTTTAGCCGCTCGTCAAATTTGATGAGGTCGTTATCGAGCGTGCCTCGTTTGGAGAGCGGTTTTTTGTTTGCGGCTTCGACCTGTGCGGCTAGCTTATACTCGCCGCTTGCGTCAAACGCATCCCTAAAGCTCGCGTAATCTCCGCTTAAATTTAGCATTTTTTTGATTTCGTTGTTTTTTATCTTTACGATTTTTATATCCTGCCACAGCGCTGGGTTTAGATTCATCCCAAGCACGATTTGCTCGGCGCTTAGGCCGTAAAGCGAGTCCGTGCCCGAGATTTTATTTACGATTTCGCCCGCTTCGGTGCTAAGCGGCTTTATCCTGCCCGCGTAGTCTTGCACGAGAAGCTTGGCAAATTCGCTGTTAGCGTGAGCGGCGGTATTTGCGGCGAAAGTTTTTAAAATCTCGCTCTCGTTTTGCTCGGCCGCGTTTGCGTTAAAATTTAAAAAACCAAGCGCGATAAAGACCGCGATAAGCGAAAATCGGCTGTTTTTGATGAAATTTATGAGTTTTAAAAATCGGCTGTTTTTGGTAAAAAAGTTGCCGATGACGCCGACGCAAAGCAAGAAATATCCGATGTAGGTCGGGATTTTGCCCGGATCTCGGTTGACCTCTAGCACCGTGCCTTGCTCGTCCGCGTCGTAGGATGACTGAAAGAGTTTAAAGCCTTGTAAATTTAGCGGATGATTCATGTAAATTTTGTATCTAGTTAAAACCTTGTCCGCGTCTGAGAGCGCCTCTACGTCGCTAGAGTAGGAGGACGGGCTTTGCGAGCCAGGGTAGCGCTCAAGCTCAAATTTAATAAGCTTTATCGAAAACGGCAGGCTAACTAGCTTTGAGCCCCAAGTTAGCATTATCTCCTCGCCGTCAAAATTTAGCGTGCTAGGCTCGCCCAGCCAGCCTGCGCCGCCGTGGATTTTAGCCGTTTGCTCGCGCTGTCCTTCAAAGCCGGCTTTTACTACTAGAGTGCCTCGCTCGCCTTTGGGCGCGGGTTTATACGAGTCAAATTTGACGGTGAAATTTTTAGAATTTATACTTTGCGTGAAGCTAAAATTATTATCGCCGATTTGGGTTAAATTTAGCGGATACTCGAAAAATGCGTCTTTTGTGCGTATTTGCAAAAACGGCTTTACGCTCACCATCTCGTTTCTGCTCTCGCCGGCTCTTACGTGCAGTACGCCCTCGGCGCCCAGATAGCGCGTTAGCGCCGCACCGATAAAGATAACGATAAATGCCGCGTGAAGCACGAAGGAGCCGAAGCGGCGCCACATTTTTGTTTTTATGATTATGCCGAGCAAGCAAAGCGCGAGCGCGCTCATAACGCACTCGTACCAGCGCGCCTCGTAGACTAAAATTTTAGCCGTTTGCGTGTCGTAAATGCTCTCTAAAAAGGTTGCGACGCCGGCGCCTGCGGCTAGGATAAAGAGGAGGCAGAGCGCAAATTTGTAAGAAGTGAAAAATCTAAATAAATTTACGCCAAAAATCGCCTCTTTCGAATTTTTACATTATTATATCGTAAGTTTGACCTGCGTATAGTATAAACATTCTAAGAAGTAATACTCCGACCACGCTGGCAAGCGCGCTAACGTAGAACGCAAACGCGGTGTGAGCGATCTTTTTGCCCAATGCGAAATTTAAAACTAGCGGTACGCAAAATCCTACGCCCACGACGCCGAGCCAAAATAGCTGAGCGTAAATTCCCTCGCTAAATGCAACGCTTGCAGCTTTTTGTACGTCGCTGCCCGTGATGAGCGAAACGAAAATCATACCGATTAGTAAAATTTCCATCGCTAAAACCGGCCACTCGACCGCGTGCAAGGTTTTTAGATCGCCGCCGTGCTGGTCTGCTTTAAAGAAAAGCGCGGCTATTAGGCTAGATCCCGCGATACCAGCCGATAAGCCAGACGCGACGAAAAGCGCAGGTAAAACGGCGGTATTAAGGATAGGAAATCTAACTAAAACCGAGATCAAAAAACCGGTATAGGCGCAGATCGCGACCGCAAAAACGAGCGTAAGCGCAAGAAGCAGCGGGCGAAGCGCGTTTAAAATTTTCATCGCAAGCTCGAAAAGCCCTTTTAAAAAGCTAAGATTGCGCGTCAAAAACTCTCTAAGGCACTCTTCAAACGCATAAAGGCAAGCTACGAAGGTAAGCGGGATATAGACGCAAAGCGCCGCCACGCCCACGGACATAACCGATGTGAAGTTATAATTAATCAAAATTTTCCAGAAAAGTAGCGGTCGCTCAAGGTCGGCTACTAGACAAACCATACCTAGAAGGATCGTGACGAAAGAAAACAACGACGCAGCCTTAAATAGCGGCGTGCTTTCGGTTTGCTTTTTGTAAAATTTAACAAGGATCGCGACGATCAAAGCGCCGCCGCTCATACCCGCTAGCAAAAGATAAACCGCTATCGGCCAGCCCCACTCAACGCCGTGCGAGAAGGTCGCAGTGAAATTTATAGCTCCGTTCATATCACACCCCCAATTTAACCGCAGGAATATAGCGCAGGCTCGGCTTCGTGCCGCACTCAGGATGCATGCGCAGGCTGTCTTTTACGCGAAGTAGCTGGCTGATGTGCGAGTTTTCGTCGTTTAGATCGCCAAATACGATCGCCTCGTATCTGCACGCCTCGATACAGGCCGGCTCGTGACCGTCTTTTAAATTCGTATCCAAGCAGAAGTTGCAGCTTTCTGCGGCTCTCGTTTCGTGATTTATAAATCGCACGTCGTAAGGACAGGCTACGATGCAGTATTTACAGGCGATGCAGTCGTCGGTGTTCATCGTCGTTATGCCGGTTTTTTCGTCCTTGTGACAGGCTTTCGTCGGGCAAACGGTCACGCACGGCGCGTCCTCGCACTGCTGACAAGATACTCTAACATAGCGCTTTTCTTTCAAATTTAGCGGATCGGTTTTGTCCTGGATAAAAAGCCTCATTTGGCCTTTTGGGACCAAATTTACCTTTTGGCAGGCAACCTCGCAGTCGGTACAGCCGACGCATTTGTTCTGATCGAAGATCATGCCGTAGTGCGGCTTTTTGCCGTTTTCCGTAGAGGCGTCTAAATTTATACTCTTGCCCAGTACGCTAGTCGCTCCCGCAACCGCCGCACCCGAAGCAAGGAATTTAAAAAACGTCCTTCTTGTATTTTGCTCTTTCATATTCTTCTCCATCCGTATGGATTAAATATCCTAAATTTATCTACCAACGCTACTTCCGTGGCTGTGCGCGCCATGGAAATTTCGCGGCTGAGTTTCGCTTAGTTTTTTGGCTGCGCCGGCTAGTTCGCCAGGTTTTAGCGCCTTTACCAGCTCGACTTCAAAAATCAGCGTCGAGCCGCCCGGTATCTCGTCTGCGCCCTCGTCTCCGTAAGCTAGGTGAGACGGGATGACGAATTTATATTTTGAGTTACCGTTCATCATCATGAGGCCCTCTTGTAGGC